>DATKNH010000084.1 GCA_035541455.1 Syntrophorhabdales bacterium | reverse complement strand
TCAAACGCGCATTTGAGGGATCTAAAGGTCAGATCGTGCAGGAAATCTTTACGCCCCTCAATACGCCTGACTACGGGCCTTTTCTCTCACAACTGAAAAGGAACGAGATTGATGCAGTATACGCCTGGTATGCGGGCGCGGACGCCATAAAGTTTGACTCGCAATACGTTGATTTCGGTCTGAAAGATAAAGTACCGCTCACAGGATTCATGGGTCTTACCGAAGAGGTGATCATGGATTCCGTAAAGCATCTCATCAAAGGCAACACCGTCATCGCAGCGTATGTGGCTACCATCGACACGCCGGAAAATAAGAAATTTGTGGCAGCCTACCGTGCCAAGTATAATGCGGATCCGGCACTGCCATCAAACAACGCCTATGATGCTGCCAAGATTCTACTCTCGGCTATCAATAGCCTGAAAGGCGACATTTCCGATACTGATAAATTTGTGGCCGCTATCTCGAAGGTGAAGCTGAACAGCGCCCGTGGCCCGATCTTCTTTGACGAGCGGGGCCAGATCGTCACCGACATATACGTGTGCGTGGCTGATACAAAAGACGGCAAGATGCAGAACAACGTCATCGACACCATCAAGGGAGCACGACAAAGGCTGCCGTGATCACCCGAACGGGAGAAGCGAAGCTTATCGAATGGCCCTGAATGCTGATCAGGCGAGTGCGCCGCCGTCTATGAGAATCGTATGCCCCGTCACATAGGAGGACGCATCGGAAGCCAGAAACAGGGCGGCGCCGACGATATCGCTGGTTTCGCCTAGACGGCCGAGGGGCATCTGGTCTGAATACTGCCTCACGAACTCCGGATTGTTCTCCCAGCTCGCTCTGCTGAAGTCTGTCTTGACGAGACCAGGTGCGATTGCATTGACCCTTATGCCGCTCTTTCCCAGTTCCTGCGCCAGGGCCCGTGTGAGCATCACAACCCCTGCTTTTGCCACAGAATAAGGCCCCATACCGGGAGTGGTGCGGAACGAGAACTGTGTGGCCGTGTTGATTATCTTCCCTCGTTTCTGCTCGACCATTCGCCGGCCCACTGCCTGAGCACACAAATAGTAGCTCTTGAGATCGACAGCCATGAGCCTGTCCCAATCTTCTTCCGGCAGATCAAGGAGGGACGACCGGATAAGAATGCCGGCGTTGTTTGCAAGTATACTGACCGGCCCCATCTGGTCTGCAACGGTCTTTGCCATAGCCTCTACTTCCGCTCGCTTTGTCGTGTCGACCTTAACGGTCAGAGAGCGGCGACCCATTTTTTTTATCTCATCGGCCACGGCTGCGAGCTGTCCATCATCAGCTACTAGATCACAGACAGCCACGTCGGCTCCCGCGCCTGCAAAGGCCAGGGCGATAGCCCTCCCTATTCCGCGCCTTGCACCAGTGACGATCGCGATCTCACCACTCAATGAAAAATCGGCATACTCACAGAACACCTCCACTATTTCAGGCGTAGTTTTGTTGTCTCTGCTCGCCTATTCTACCACTCCGTTACAGAAGTTCAATTTTATTGAGTAGATTATGCTGATTTGGATTCAGGATGTAGACCGAGGCGCTCCGAGGCGTGGGCCACCGAAGGCGTACTGAAGTACGTCGAGGTGGAACAGGCCGAAGGGCAACGAAGGTATACGCCTGATGGCAGACCGGCACAGTTACTCGGGTTCGACGTGGATGATAACTCTCTTAACCCTCTCCATCCGCTCCTTGATCCTATTTTCGAGATCCTCGGAAACAGAGTGAACCGCCTCCGCAGTGTCATCCGCGCGCATCGTGCAGTGAATAGTGATAAAAAGTTCTCCCGACCTCTCTTCCTCGATAGAGATTCTCTTGCAGCTCAGGATCTCTTCCTTCTCGTGCAGCATCGATTCAATCGCCTTAATGAGTCCCTGATCATGCTCGATCACCACTTCAGAGACAGGAGACGGTTTTCTCCAATCAACATGCGTATTGACCTCGGTGATCGCAGGGTTATCTTTTTTTATCTTCGCCTCAAGGTAATCTGCAATGCTGTGCGCCTTTGCCAGCCGTACATTTCCTTCTACCTCCAGATCAAGATCGACATGGAGTTTTCCTTCAACCTCGTGCAGCGTAATATGGTGGAGATTATATCCTTCCTTCGAGCCTATTGAGCGGATCCGCTCTGCGATGCTCTCGCTCTCGGTGGCCACCGGTCTCATTTGCAGGGTGACGTCAACATCCTTGATCTCTCTTCCTATCTTTTCTTTTAGCTTTTTCTCTATCGAATAGGTTGACTCGACACTCAGGTTCCTGTCGACGTCGACCGTAAGGTCGACAAACGTCTGTTTGCCCGCCTCCCGGGTCCGGACCTTTTCAACATCGATCACCTCGGGCACTCGTGCGGCAATATTCTTTATCAGCGCAGCCTGGTCGGGCAGCGTCCTGTCAAGCAGCACGCCAGCTGATTTCGTGAGGATCCGGAGGACCATCCTTATTACTATGCTGAGGATGGCACAGGTGGTTATCACATCCACGTATGTGTTGATACCGCTGATATTCACCTTTTGAGCAACGTAAGTGATGAGGATACCCGAGAGCGCGACAGCGGATGAGACGAAGTCCGCCTTGAAATGGACCGCATCCGCCTCGATCGCCGGGCTCTTATACTTGTCTGCGATTCGTCTCAATGCCCTTGACCTCTGCACATCGCAGATCACCGAAACAGCGAGAACAGAGACCGCCCAGATGTTAGGAGTTATGATGACGTCTTTGATGAAAAGCCTCTCCACAACCTCTTTTGCTATGAAGAATATTGCGAAGAAGAGCAGGATCGATTCGGTGAAAGCCGCGAGGTTTTCAGCTTTGCCATGACCGTAAGCATGATCAGTGTCAGCCGGTCGTTCCGCGTAACGGATGGAAAGAAAGGTAATAACCGTGACCAGCGCATCGAGGGAAGAATGGAGGGCTTCAGATATAAGCGTCAGATAACCCGTCGCGATGCCTGCAACGAGCTTCAGCACGATGAGCACACACGCCGTGGCTAACGATATGAGCGTGACCCTTCGCTTTTCTCTCTTTTCGTCAAGTTCTTGTGTCATCTCTCTCTTACCTATACGTCGCCGTTCTTAACCTATTCTAATTCTCGGGTCAGCCACCGCAAGAGCAATATCCGCAAGCAGGTTACCGATAAGCGTGAGGAATGCTCCCATCACCAGAATGCCCATGATGACCGGAAAATCACGGGACATCACGCTCATATAAAAAAGCTGCCCCATGCCTGGGATGCCGAAGATGGTCTCAAAGATCACGCTGCCCCCGATGAGTCCCGGTACGGCCATGCCGAGTATAGTGATTACCGAGAGCAGGGCATTGCGAACCGCATGCTTTCTCAAGATCATCCCTTCCGGAAGTCCCTTGGCGTACGCTGTCGTGATGTAATCCTGTCGCAAGACTTCGAGCAAGCTGCTCTTCATGAAGCGCGACATACCTGCCAGACCACCAACAGCAGAAATAAGTACCGGGAGAATCAGGTGACGCGCAAGGTCAGCGACTTTTCCAAAGAATGAAAGCTCCGAATAGTTGAACGACTTTAGTCCGGTGATGGGAAGGAGATCGAGATGGACCCCGAATAAAAGCATGCAGAGCAGGGCGAGCCAGAACGTGGGGATTGCAAAACCGGCGAAGACAAAGGCGGTCAGTCCTTTGTCAAGAACCGAACCCTTGTATTTCGCGCAGTAGATCCCGATAGGGATTCCGAAGGCAAGCTCAAGTATCATGGCGAGCAGATTGAGACTAACCGTGATCGGAAGGCGCTCGGTTATTTTATCGATCACAAGCCTGCGGTCTGAACTGAAGGAGCGGCCGAAATCGAGTTTCACGAAGCGCTTCAGCCACAAGTAATATTGGACGTGCAGCGGCTTGTCGAGGTCGTAAAGAGCGCGGACTCTCTCGCGCACCTCTTTGGTCACCTTGGGATTCATCTCAAGGCCCAGCGCTCCCGGTTCTCCCGGCGGCAGATGCACGATCAGAAAAGAAATGATCGTGATGCCGAGAAGCATCGGCACCATGAAGATAAGCCGCTTAGCCAGATACGTCAGCACTATTTTGTCTCCTGCACTGTCCTGTAACGCTGCTGATCTGCGGGCACATACCACTTGGGAAAGTTATAGGTAATGCCCGCAGGGGCAGGAACTATCCCTTTGATCCTCTTCTGTACAGCCAGAGTTGTGTATGGAATAAAAAGAAACGTATAGGGCTGTTCCTCTGCCAGTATCTCCTGGATACGCCAGTAATAACGCTTGCGCTCCTCCTGATCGAAGGTCTGTCTTGCCTGTACGAGAAGTTCATCGACTTCTTTATTCTCGAATCCCATAAAGTTGAGCTCTTTCGTCCCCTGCTTCGAAGAGTGCCAGATGTCGTAAATGTCCGGGTCCTGCGGTATGGTCCACGCCAGGAGCACAGCATCGAATTTGCGGGAGTCTATGAACTGGTTGACAAAGGCGGCCCACTCGATCACCCTGATCTTTACCGTGATTCCTATTGCCGCAAACCACCGCTGAATAAGCTCTGCGCAGTGGATCCTCACATCATTGCCCTGATTGGTCATGATGGTGAATTCGAAGGGCTTCCCATCCTTTGAGAGGCGCCCGTTCGAACCTTTGACGAAACCGGCTTCAGCAAGCAGGGATTCTGCCTTCTTCGGATCGTACGAGTATTTCCGCACATTCGGGTTGTAAGCCCACATATCGGGCTTGTACGGGCCGTCAGCAACCACGCCCTGCCCGAGCAGGATACCCTCTATAATCTCCTGCTTGTTGACCGCATAGGTGAGGGCCTGACGGACGCGCTTATCCCTGAAGAAAGGATGTTTCAAGTTGTAGCCGAGGTAGACGTAATTGAAGCCGAGGTATTTGATCTTGTTGAATTCCCGGTTGAACTTCGGGTAATCCGTCTGCTTGACGTATTGCAAAGGCGTAAGCCCCGCCATGTCAATGCCCCCGTTCTTCAATTCGAGAAACTGCGTTGCAGGGTCAGGTATTACCCGAGCGATGATGCGGGAGATATACGGCCGACCCTCGAAATAATCGGAGTTTTCGGTAAGCACAATCCGGTCGCCGGCGATCCATTCTTTGAGCTTGTAGGGTCCTGTGCCCACCGGCGCGCGTGTGAGGGGAGACGTGGTAATGTCCTTTCCCTCCAGCAGATGACTCGGCAGGATTGACACGCCCCAGCTTATGAGAGCCGGGGCAAAGGGCTTGTCATAGGTGACCTTGAAGGTGTAATCGTCCGGTACCTCGGCCTTCTTGACCATCAGGAAATCTCCGGAGTACGCAGTGGGCGTTTTGGGATCCACAGTCACCTTGTAGGTATAGAGCACGTCACGCGCGGTAAAAGGTTTTCCGTCCTGCCATCTTACGTCTCTCCTCAAATGGAAGGTAATGGTCAGCTTGTCCGTTGAGAAATCCCACGATTCGGCAAGATCGCCCACGATATTCAGGTCCTTGTCGTACTTGACCAGCCCATTGTAGATATACCCGGCTATGTCATGCGAAGCGCCGTCCGTAGCCAACAGTGGAATCAGGTTGGAGGCTTCGCCGATGGAACTGGTGATGAGCGTGTCGCCGTAGGCAGGCCTACCCGGATCATCGTATTTTCCTGTTTCCTCTTTTTTGCCGCACGATAACAGCAGCAAAATAAAGAGAAGCGCAGTCGCAATCTTTCTGCCCATTTTAGTCGTGTATTCTAGCATATACACATACCCATTGACAGCGAGGTTCTCTTTATGGAAATGTGAATAAAAGACCTATGAAGTATGATGTGATCGTCATTGGCGCCGGGCCTGCGGGGTCCTCCGCAGCACGAGTGCTTGCCGAAGCCGGGGTGCATGTTGCACTGCTTGAACGCGCTAAGATGCCGCGCTATAAGGTGTGCGGAGCCGGCATCGTCGGGCGCGCCTTGCGGATCCTGCCGTCCAACGTCAAAGAAAGCATCGAGCGCCAATGTTTTTCTGCCAGGCTGCACCTCCTTGATGCAGGATTGCAATTCAGTGTGACGAGGCAGGAGCCGCTGGTCTCGATGTCGATGCGCGACAAATTTGACCGCTTGCTCGCGCTCAATGCAGTCGGTGCCGGGGCAGAACTGCGGGAAGAATGTCATGTTTTTGATGTATCTCAAGAAGATGGCGTGGTTGCGCTCAAGACCAACACGGGGTCGCTCTCCTGCTCGTTCGTTGTATCGGCTGACGGCTCGACCGGTTCGATCCCTCGGAAAGCCGGTTGGCGCGAGACGCGCAGATTAGGCCCTGCCATCGAGTGGGAAGTGCCTGTCAATGAGAGGACGCTCGAAAGGTTCGCGAGTGCGGCCCTGTTCTATTTCGGCCTTATACCGGCCGGATACGCGTGGATTTTTCCAAAAGGTTCCCATCTTTCGGTGGGCCTTGCCAGCGTGAAGCGCGGCAGAATACCCCTCGACCAATCCCTCGGACAGCTTCTTCGATCGGTTGATATTCCTTTAGGCGATACCACCGTACGTCACGGAGCGGTGGCAGCGTTGCGCCCGAGGAGCGATGTTCTTATGAGCGGACGCATTCTCCTCGCAGGGGATACAGCAGGCTTCACGGATCCTGTAACAGGAGAAGGGATATCCTTTGCGGTGAGGAGCGGCCAACTCGCAGCAAAGGCGCTCATTGCAGGAAGATTCGATGAGACATTGGTCAGAAAAGAGTATCAGTCGACGGTTGAAGAGCAGATACTGAGAGAACTGAGATCAGCCGCAGATGTAGCAAAACTTCTGTATGGTCCTGCTGCTATCCGCAACTACCTCTTTCGTCTTAAAGGCCAGGCGTTCTGCGAAGCTATGGCTGATGTGATGGGCGGCAAGACCACGTATCACGAACTCGTGTCACAAGTACTGGCTTACGCCAAGCGCGTGCTCGTGCCTGACGTCACCAGAATTTTCTCCCGCCCGGCGAAAGACTGACATAGATTGCATAGGAGCACTGATCCAAGATGTTGCGCCGCTTTGCAGCCATGATGGGCTGGCAGCCGAAGATGATGCTAACTTGCGTCGGAGCTATCGAATGATTTGAGGGATTATGCCGGTTTGCAGTCAGGATGGAGGCCGAAGGGCAACGAAGGAATACGCTTGAATGCAAACCGGCATCATTACTGGAGGTACTCTGGTTCCCCTTCTACATAGAACCCCTCATGCGCGAGGGCCTTCACTAATTCATCGTAATTCGTTACCTGATCGTCGTAGGTCACTTTCATCCAATGGACCATCCAGTTGGAGTCCACGTCCTTCACGCCCTTAACTCTCCATAGGGCCTGCCTGGCCCATTGTTCGGTCACCGGTCATTCGCAGGCGGGCACGGTAAATTTGACAATTTTTATTGCGCCAAATGCTGTCTGGCTTGCGAGCAGAACGAGCATGCAGGCCATCACGAGAAAAACAGCCAGTCTCATTGATTTCATAGGTGTCTCCTTCCTACTCATCAGAGTCGGATTCAGGCTCCAAGTACTCTGGCGGCCCCTGAACCACAAACCCCTCGTGCGCAAGCGCCTTCACCAGGGCATCGAAGCTCGTGACCTGGTCATCATACGTTACCTTCATCCAGTGGATCATCCAGTTGGAGTCCACGTCCTTCACGCCTTTTGTTCTCCACATGGCATCCCGTGCCCATTGTTCGGTCACGGGTCATTCGCAGCTGGGCACGTTAAACTTGACAATCTTTATTGCACCGAACGCCGTTTGACTTGCGAGCAGGAAAAGGGTACACGTCATCACGAGCAAAAAGCTTAACTTCCAATTCTTCATTTACTCCCCCTTTTGTAAAGAACGTAACTTCTTCTAGTACATAATGTAACACGTATGTTGTTCCTATTCAATGGTCAACGGCCGCTCCCGGCGCTTTCAGCTCCCGGCTGTCTCAAAGGCTTCAAAGGCCTCATTTATTTCTTTCAATTTTTCCTGCAGCTTTGCCCGCAACTCAGGGTCAGGGTGAAATCGATCGGGCTTCCATGTACCGTCGGCTGTCTTCTGCAAAAGTTCGTACACGCTTCCGGGGGTGATTTTCTTCCATTCCGGGGCAGTGTATACGACAGAGTCGATGACGCGGCCATCCGCTGCGTGGAATACCAGCTCAAGATCGCCCACCACATTTTTGGAAAAATCTATTTCCAGCTCCTGCCGGATGTGGTCAAACGGCTCCCGTGCCTTGCCGGCCGCTTGAAGAAAAGACTCGGCATTCACACACGCAGCACTGCCCTTCCGTGGTCTATACTTTACCCACATCCGGACCCTCAAGCCATTTTCAGATTCGTATGACAGGTTCTCTGTGTCCAGATAAAAAGGGGTTCCGTCCTCGTCTTTGCCGACGTACAGCCAGCTTCCCCACGCAGCCGGCTGTTCCTTTCTCAGGCGATGTCCCCTTCCCTGTTCATCGGGTTTGCGCTTCTTTCGCCACAGGAAGAGAAGGACGGGAAGACTCATCATCCACGTGTCGCCGGGAAACAAGGC
Source organism: Syntrophorhabdales bacterium (assembly GCA_035541455.1). Classification (NCBI taxonomy): domain Bacteria; kingdom Pseudomonadati; phylum Thermodesulfobacteriota; class Syntrophorhabdia; order Syntrophorhabdales; species Syntrophorhabdales bacterium. Next base: position 22,803 of record DATKNH010000084.1, on the reverse strand, counting down.
CGCCCAACTCTGCATTACCATGCGCCCCCTACCTTACGAACGTTTCCTGAAGAAAAGCCTGATTGGAGCTCCTTTGAAGCCGAAGGTAGCTCTCAGAGAGTTCTCGATATAGCGCTTATAGTGCTCCGGTATGGAATCCGGAAAATTGGCAAAAAGAATAAAGGTCGGCGGCGATGTCCGTGCCTGGTTGACATAGAAAATCTTGAGCTGCTTTCTTCCGGAATGGGGAAGGCTCAGGCGCTGAAAATAAGCTTCGAATGTCTTGTTCAATTTGGCTGTCGCAATTTTCCGCTCGAGCTCTTTCGCAATCTGCAGGTCCGTCTGGAGTATCTTTGTAATGTTCCTTCCGGTCAGCGCGGAGACGAACACGACAGGAGCAAAATTGACATGAGGAAGCTTTTCCCGAACCATTTCAAGATACTCCGCCTCAGCCGTACCCTCTTCGACCAGATCCCACTTATTAACCACTATGGCAATGCCTTTCCCCTTTTCCGCGACAAGGTGCGCTATAGCTGCATCCTGATGGGCAACGCCTTCCCGTGCATCGATGACCAGATTTACAACGCCTGCCCGCTCTACACTCCTGATTGCGCTCGCAACAGAGTATTCTTCAACCCGCAGTGAGATGCGGCTTTTTCTTCGAATGCCTGCGGTGTCAATAATGACGAACCTCTTTTCCTGGAAAAGGAACGCGGAATCGACCGCATCCCGCGTCGTACCGGGCTGATCGCTCACAATCATACGTTCCGAGCCGAGCAGCCGATTGACAATGGAAGACTTACCCGTATTCGGCCGGCCCACAAGCGCTATCCTGAGCCCCTGTTCAACTTTCTCCTCCGGCTCCGGCTCAACGCGTGACGCGAGGTCATCCAGCAGGTCTCCAAGACCCATGCCGTGCGCTGCGCTGAGCGCATAAATCTTATCCACGCCAAGAGCATAGAACTCGGAAACAGCTGCTTCGCGCTTGGGTGACTCCAACTTGTTCACCGCGTAAAAGACAGGCTTCTTGTAGCGCCTCAGGATCGATGCGATCTCCTGGTCCTCGGGCAGCAACCCGTCCTTACCGTCCATCAGGAAGATGATCATCGAGGATTCCTCCATGGCCGCATGGATGTGCTCCTTCACCAGAGAGGCGATCTCCTCGTTCTTCTTCAGTTCGAAACCGCCCGTGTCGACCAGAATAAAACTCTTGCCGGCATAATCAAATTCCCCGTAGTTGCGATCCCTCGTGACGCCAGGAATGTCTTCAGTTATAGCTTTATGATAGCCCAGCATCCTGTTGAAGAGCGTTGACTTGCCGACGTTTGGTCTGCCGACTATGCTGACGATAGGCTTCATGCTTTTCCCCGTACAGGGTTCTTTAGTATCAATGCCAGTAGGAATCCGACCACAGGAAATATGAATATGGACTTCAAGGCAAAGGGCACACCGTAGCGGTCAGCCACGATGCCGAGCAGCGTGACGCCGATGCCGCCGGCACCGATCGCAAATCCCGTGGTCAGGCCTGAGGCGATCCCCAGACTTTTGGGGAGCAGTCTTTGCGACATGACAACGGTCACTGAGAAGGTCGACACGAGAATCATGCCAAGCCAGAAGAGTGTCAATGACAGAAGCAGAGGAAATCTCTCGAAGAGAAATATCAGAGGAAATGTCAGGGCTGCTACGGCCATGCTCAGGCAAATGAAGAACCTGTAGCCCCACCGGTCTGCCAGGGGCGCCCCCGCAAGAGTTCCGACAGCACCGCCCAGCAAAAAGATACTTATCAGCTGTCCTGCATAGACCGCGTCACCCTTGAGGTGATTAATGTAGTAGAAGGGGATATAGCTCAGTAGCCCCATCTGCATCCATGATCGCATTACTACTACGGAAACCACCAGGGCCAGGGAAAGATATGCTGCCTTTCCCGGTTTGCCGTCGCGCCCCTCCTTCTCATGCTGCAGATGCTCCGGGATGGTTATCTCTTTTCGCAAGTATGTGATAACTGCTGCGAAGAGCAGAGCCGGGAGCATCACCACGGGCAATGCGCCGAAACCGAAATAACTGACGACCGGGATCGCAATGATCGGGCCAAGGGCCATGCCCGCATTTCCGCCCACGGAGAAAACCGACATGCCTGTTGCCGCCCGGGGTCCCGTATGAAAATAAGCCGTTTTGTAACCTTCCGGATGATACGCCGCAATCCCCAGGCCGCTCAACATCACAAGCATCAGCACGGGAAGAAGGGTCGACGGGAGAGAAAGCAATGCGAACCCGACACCCGCACCGAGAACGCCGACAGGCAATAGTAAGGGTTTCTCTTTTTTGTCGGACACATACCCGAAGACAGGCTGAAGAATCGATGACGTTATGTTTGCCATTATCAGGATAACGCCCGCCACGGTGTAATTGAGGCCCAGTGCCTCCTTGAGAAAGGGCAAGACGGCAGGGAGAGCCCCCTGATAAATATCGACCACGCAATGGCCTGCCGAGAGCAGGAGGAGGATCTTCAGGTTGAATCTACCCGACATGGAATTCTACTGGCCCTGGACGATTCGCTTCAGCTTGAAAAGCATTCTGCACGTGGCACCCCAGATGCGTTCTCCGTTGTAGTAGATGGCATCTATCGTTTCCCTTCGTCCTCGGTAGTCGATCTGTTCCTGCACAAGATCGCTCCTGGTGAGGTGCTCGAACGGCAGGTAGATAAGGTAGGCCACCTCTTTCCTGTTGATCGTGAAGGAGTAGGGATACGGGATAATGCCCACGTAAGGCGTGATGACAAAACCCGTGAACGTCGTGAGATCATCCAGCCTTCCCACTATTTCCACGTCCTCTGCATTGACGCCTACCTCTTCGTAACATTCGCGCAGGGCGGTCTTCCTGGTATCGAGGTCCGTCCTCTCGTACGTGCCTCCAGGAAAAGATATCTCGCCCGGATGTGCTTTTACTCTGTCTGTTCTCTTGGTGAGAAGGATATGAAGATCCCCTTCCTTTTCGAAGAGAGGAAGCACGACAGAAGCTCTGATCTCAGTACTGCACTCAAGTCGGCGGGCATTATACTGACCCACCTTTTCTCTGATTCGCGAAAGCAACATCCGCTATTGTAGCAACTCCGGCTTGCACAAATCAACAGCGAGGGCGGCAGGGCGCCGTTGAAAAAGATGTGCCTTTTTGGTAACTTATCCTATCGAAGCGCCCGGTTGTACAACTGCGGTTGTAGACCGATACTCCCGGCAACCCAGACTGGTTTAAAGGATTTCCGCGGGCAAGTCCGCAACCTATTCAACACCCCAAGACCGTAGTTCGCGGAAATCTATCTAGCGAGCACGGCTCGCGAGAGGGGGAGGCTTCGACGGCTTCGCCGGTGGAGGGGGCGACGTGAGCCCCATTAATAGCGTGGACAATTTTTTCAACCACACACTTACAGAGCTTCAGACGATCATTGAGAAACTCGGGGTAAAGAGCTACAGGGCAAAACAACTCTTCCAGTGGGTCTACAAGCGCGGTGTCCTTGATTTCCACTCGATGGAGAACCTGCCGAAAGCCTTGCGTGCGGCGCTCACCGAGGAGTTCTCTTTCGTGCTTCCCGACGTCACAGAAATAGTCCACTCTGAGGATGGGTCGATCAAATTCGGCCTTCTGCTCGATACCGGTCATGTTGTGGAAACAGTCCTCATGCCTGAGAAGGGACGGAACACGCTCTGTATTTCGACGCAGATAGGATGCAAGATGGCCTGCCAATTCTGTGTCACCGGCCAGATAGGCTTCGTACGGGACCTCTCTGCTGCTGAGATCATAGGACAATTAATGGCCGTCAAGAGGTATGTGGGCAACAGGCGGATCACCAATATAGTTTTTATGGGCATGGGAGAGCCGCTGGACAATCTCGAGAATCTCATGACTGCACTCGACATCATACAAGACCCGGTCGGGCTTGATTTTTCCTATCGCAGGGTCACCGTGTCAACAGTAGGCCTTCTGGAAGGACTCGGTTCGATCGGGCCAAAGAAGGCACAGATCGCCATCTCACTCAACGCAGCCACTGAGGCTGCCAGAAGCGAGTTGATGCCGATCAACAGGATATACCCTCTGCGGGATATTGTCGCGTATGTCAGGAACTTGAAAAACCTGGGAAGGCAGCGGGTGACCTTTGAGTATGTCATGATTAAGGGTGTCAACGATTCGGCGGAGGATGCGCGCGCGCTTGCAAAACTTCTTGCCGGTGTACGATGCAAGATCAATCTCATACCGTACAATGGGTCTCCTTATACGAAGTTCCTGGCACCGGATGAAGAAGCGGTAAACCAATTTCACAGCATCCTCCTCAAAGAGAACTTCACCACGCTTGTGCGGGAGTCGCACGCCAGGGACATAGGCGGCGGATGCGGTCAATTAGGAATGAAGTACCTGGAGGAAAAACAATGAGTGTCTTGCCTGTATACGCGAATTCATTCTTCCTGAGCAAGGAACGTCCTGACGGCATGGGCCTGAGCATGCTGTATGAAAACGGTATCGTTTATGCGAACATGCTCGTGGACAGCAGGTTCGAGGGTTACAAAGGGGTTGTGCACGGCGGCATGGTTTTCGGGATCATGGATGTGGTCATGTGGTACACAATTCTTCTGAACACCCGGAAAATTTGCATGACGCGAAAAACAGAAATGGAATTCCTGAAGCCTGTGCTCTGCGACACCATGTACCACGCCGAAGCCAGGATGCTGGGGCTTGAAGAGAAGGATGTGCTCGTATCCGCCTGGGTCCAGGATGCTCAAGGTGAGCGATACGCGCAGGTGAACGCAGTCTTCAGGGAAGCCAGGGGGCTCGACATCGCAGAGTTCGTCAACTCCTTCGATTTCAGCCAGAGCTCCAAGGAGATAGAGGAGTTTTTCTATTCGCTGGTACCGTGAGAACGGTAAGCAGTGAGCAGTGAGCAGTTATAGACAGGCAATAAAAGAGTACGTAATGCAGTCATAGCAAAGCCTTGTCGTTTGCTACCTGTTCACTCGCTCCGTCTTGTTTTTACCGCTCACTGCTCACTTTGTACTAATACGGAGGCACTGCGTGAATCTTTTACCTAGCTACACCGATTGTTTTTTCTGCGGACCGCATGGAGACGGGCTCAAGATGCGCATTCAGGTTAAGGATGGGACTATCTTTTCAGACTTTGCGCTCGATCCCAAGTTCCAAGGATACGATAACCTCGCACACGGCGGCATTGTAAGCGGGATTCTCGATGAAGTGATGTGGTGGACAATTTTTGTCCTGACCGGCAAGATCACCGTGACCCGCAAAATGGAGACCGAATTCCTGATGCCTGTTCGCTGCGGCGCCCCTTACAAAGTAACGGCGAAGCTCCTGCAGCAGCGCCACGGGAACATGTATATCTCGGGAGTGATTGAGGATGGCGAGGGGAAAACCGTCACCCGAGCAAACGCTCTCTTCAGGACTGCGAAACATACCACGCCCGGCGAACTCGCTGCCAAGCTGGACTTCAGCCACACGTCACATGAAATGAGAGATAAGCTTCTCAGCGCATTGTCCGCACAGGGAAAAGATAAAGAAGGTTGAGCTTCACTCAAGGTCCGGCTTTGCCCAATTAGTAAATCTCAATCAGATTTGCCGAAGCTTGATGTGGCTTTTCTGAAATGCCTGCAATAATGGCTTTCTCATGTGGATCTCCTCTTTGTGGTTACCTCTGGGTCAATTCTTCTTTTTCAGGGCTGGACTATAACGATTTGGATTCAAGACGGACGACCCCGCCTTCGGCCGGGTACCCCGGGCGGCAGCGAGGCCTGGACTACGGAGGCGTAGCTGGCGCTACGTCGAGTAAGAACAGGCCGAAGGGCAACGAAGGTATACGCTTGAAGGCGAATCGGTGCTAGTAAAGCGCGTCGTGCTCGGGCTGGCCGTACAGCTGCCTTATGTGGTAGCTGATCGTGTCAGGCAGATAGCGTCCCCAGATCTTCACGGGCAGCTTGTCAATGCGTGTCCGGGGACTTAATCCGACACCAAAAAGATACTCGATCAGGAATTCAACATTCATGGGAATATACCCTTTGTAGACCTTGGTGTTCCTCTGCGCTACAATCCGCTCTTCATGGATGCTCTTGCCCAGTTCTGACTCTACGAAATCAGGGAATGTGGAAAGTATCAGCTCAATACTTATTCTTGGCTCTGTTCGGTCAAGAAGCCGCCCTATCCCCTTGTGCAGTTCATTCTCGGCTATTCCCCGGTCAAGGTACCTGTCCCAGGCTCGATCCTCCATGTACCGCCGGCGGACAGCCTCCCCGTCCCAGGGAACGTCAATTATCCATTTCCTGGCCCTGTAGTCTCCCTCATGTTTTTCCTGCTCGACAATAGCGAAGGTCGGATCGCTCTGCAGGAATTCTTCCAGCCTGGACAAGTCTTCATCGCCTGCAATGATCTTTATGCCGCCCACGTCCGGTATGGTAAGCGCAGCCCTGTCAAGCCTCACACGCCCCTCTTTGAACCCCTGAGCGATGGTCTCTTCGGCGAGCACGAATTCACGCTCCATCTCCTCCTCAGGAGTCAAAAGAAAATGCAGGGGAATACCGAGTCTCTGCGCCCTCTCCTCGGCCATACGCTGCGCCCTTTCCTGGACCATCCGGAATATCCAATTGGCGATGTAGCGGTTGGCCTTTTCGGCAATTCTGCGCGGTCGCTTGATCCGGTGAATTCCTACGAGGTTGCCCTCTCTGTCAACACACGTGCTTCCGTTGATAGGGGCTTCCACGTAAAAAAATTCCGGGTTGTTTCTATATTCTTTCAGCAGCGCGTCAACGCGGGAGGTCGTAACCGAGGCGTTGTTACAGATGAATTCCCGCAGTTCACCCTTGAAATTAATGCTGTTGGTGGCGTAATCGTTTATGTGAATTTTGGAAAGCAGCAGGCGTGTGACTGTATCGAGCGTTTCACCAAGCACAAACCCGTCGCAAATCAGTATCTGCGTGAGCCGCAGCCCATCAGTCGGCTCCAGCCGATTGCAAAGCCATCTTTCCGTGATATCAAAAAGCTCTTCCCGGTGTACGAACGATGTCAGATACACGAGACGGGATCCTGTTCCAGAATACTACCACGTTCCGCTGCAACCGGGAATTAGTTTTTTGGCCCTTGTCTCTATCGGAGCTCGATGCTCAAATGTGTTTGCGTTAAGCTTGCAGGTCCGGCAAACTAACAAGCTGCACGCCCAGGTACTATTCCTCGGCCAGGCGCTGCCGCGCTTTCGCGGACCACTCGCCGTGCGGCTCGAGTTCAAGGTAGCACAGCCAGTGCTCGCGCGCGGCCTGCCTTTTATCGAGGGCGTCGAGAACTAGCGCCAGACTGAAATGTGCGTCTGCAAACTCCGGGTCTTCCTGCAGTGCCTTGCGGAAAAAAAGAAGGGCGTTGCCGAACTCGCCCCGCTCCTCGAAGAGGCTGGCGAGATTGTAGTTTGCCTCAACGTGGTCAGGGTCCTGCGCGAGAGCTTCCCTGTAATAGTGCTCTGCTTGTTCAGGTGAGCCGAGTTCCAGTAATGCGTTTCCCAGGTTAACCATAGCGTCAACGTGGTCCGGATGGGTCCTCAGAATCGCCTCGTATTTCTTTACAGCTTCTTCCCATAGATTATCACTCTCGCACTCGAGCGCCTGAAAGAAAAGCTCCTCGCTGGAATCTGCCGTGAGATCTGATTTCTGCCGCGCCCCCACATTGAAGTCTATGAGAAGCTGGCCGTCAGGAGTAAAGGTAAGATTGTCCTTGCTGAAGACGATCTGCTTGTCATGGATAGTGACGCGCACTTCTGACAGGGGTTGTTCCACCTCAGGTATGATCTTTTTCAGTTTCCCGATACAGCTCTTTATCATCCGCAAAGAGACGCCTCTGTCAATCAATTCCTTTGCCGTGCGAAAAGCGACGAGCCCCTTGAAGTCAAAATAGAGCAGCCCTTTCTGCTTGTCCGAATGCGGGATAATGCCGGATGCATCCCAATAACGAATTTGGCTCTCCGAGATTCCCACAAGCCGCGCTATTTCATTCTGGTCATATAAATCTGTCATCGATACGTGTTCGTTCCAGCAACTCCGTCTGATCTACGAACTATTTGTTAATAGAATATGACAGAGCTGCTGTAAAGAAAAGAGAAGTGTAACCAGGGTATGCGTATAAACCGTTACCGGACCACATTGTGGGCGAATAAGCTCGTGTCGACTTCCATTTCAATTGCGCGGAGGAGCTGATCGATGCCTTCGCCGGTCAGACTGGATACGGAAGCAGCGCCGTAGCGCACTTCCATCATCCGGGTAAAAGAATCCTCCACCTTATCTATCTTGTTAAAGACAAGCAGCTTCCTTTTATCAGACAAGTTGAGCCCGGCAAGTATCCGGTCAACGGTATTGATCCGCTCCTCAACATCGGGAGAGCTGATATCGACCAGGTGTAAGAGAAGCGTGGCATCGTCCAGCTCTTCGAGGGTCGCGACAAAAGCACGCAGCAGCACCTTGGGCAGATCCTCTATGAACCCAACCGTGTCGGTCACGATGATGTTCTTCGGGTGCGGGTATTTGATGAGCCGGCTCGTAGGCGTTAACGTGCTGAAGGGCTTGTCCTCAACCTCCACCCTGCTTTTAGTAAGCAGATTAAGCAGGGTTGACTTGCCTGAGTTTGTGTACCCCACGATGGAGACGACCGGGATCTCGCTGCGTTTTCTTCGCTCTCGCTTGCGCTGGCGCACTCCTCTGATTTCCCCGAGTTTCTTCTCCAGCGAAGCGATTCTCTCCCGTGTCCGACGCCGGTTCACCTCGAGCTTGGTTTCTCCGGGACCACGTCCGCCGATGCCGCCCGTGAGCCTCGACAGGGCCGTCTCTTTCTCCCCGAGGCGGGGAAGAATATATTTCAGCTGCGCCAGTTCAACCTGGATCTTTGCTTCGCTTGTACGGGCCCTTGCTGCAAAGATATCGAGTATGAGCTGATTCCTGTCGAGCACCTTCAGCTCTGTCAGTTCTGAAACGCTGCGCAGCTGGCTGGGAGAGAGCTCTTCGTCAAAAATGAGAACGTCCGCGCCGAGCTGCTGACCCTTGATAACAAGCTCTTCCATCTTTCCTTTGCCGATGAGGTGCTTCGGGTCGAGCTCTTTCGGTCGCTGTACCGCCACGTCGATTACCGAAAGACCTGCAGAACGGGCAAGGTCCTTCAACTCCAGAATCCGTTCTTCAACATTCTTATGTCTTCCCGGCGCGGCCACTACGACAAGAATGGTTCTCTCTTCGCCACCCTTTGTTGCGTAGTATCTTCCTCTCTCTCTTAAGAATTCGTTCTCCAGCTCAGTGATGAACTCAGTAAAATTGACCTCCAGCTCATCGGCCGGAAGCGGACCGATGAAGTCCCATGCCTGCCCCTTTCTATTCTCAGGCACGAGATAACCGATATGGATCGTTTCTATTGATTCACCTCTCGTCTGCGCGATGCAGGCGACCAGATCAAGCTGCAGCAGTGCAAGATCGGTCAAATCTTCCCTTGAAAGGAGCTCGCCTCCAAGGTGCGTATGGATAAAGCGGATGCCCCTGAATCGGGCCCTTCCCGTTCTGTCCGTGGAAAGCGGAGGGATTTCGATGCGCTCCTTCCCCCCAACGATTACCGCGTCCACAACCCCCCTTCTGTTGATGAGAAGCCCGACCTGACGCGATATCTCGCGCGAGATCTGGAACATTGTGCGGGCCTTGTCGAAAGAGATTATCTCCGAAGGTTCAACCCGTCTGCGATAGAGATTAAGCAGCCTTCGCCTGGCGAGATGACCGAGTCCCTGAAGATTTCCGTAGAGCTCTATAGGCGCGCCCTCCTAAAGCTCTATCCGCTTTAATTGCTTGACCGTTTTCACTCTCATCGCATGCATAAAAACAAAGCTGCCTACCAAGACCATACCACAGGTCGCACCGAATCTCACGAGCAGTTCGGTGGCTATTCTCAGACCGGCTGTGCTCTGTACGAGAATAGCATATGAGGACCAGCCGAGGAGAGCCAGCGTGCACAACGTAAATGATAAGATGGAAAGCATCGTAAGCAAGCCGCCCAAGCCTCCGTACGGATTGGGAGCCTCCCGCAAGTTAATGTTCCTGGTTCCGAAGTAGAAAGCCATTACCGGGCAGACAAGCGCCGCAAGAATGATGTAGCCGAAGGAAAGATAGTAGAGAAATGAAGGCGATGCGATAAAATGGTTTGACAGGCAGTTGAGCGTCAGTGCCAGCACGAGGCTGATTACAACATAGAAGGTGAGTTTGCCGTAATAAATCTGTTTCACATCAACCGGCGCGGTCAATACGAGCCAGAAAGGCCTGCCCTCCAGCTGGAAGGATGGGTAGGCAAAACGCACTGATATGGCTCCGACCACGAACGTAAGAAGCCCCATATTGAGAAAGGCAAGGAGGCTTTCCAGGAACACACCGGGCAGGGCGGTTCTGTCGCGCGGGAAGGATTTGAAGTTATAGACGTAGACAAAGATCAGGGCAAATACAAGCAGCACCTGCGACCATTCCTTAGGGTCGCGTTTAAGGTTTTTCGCTTCTTTGAGCACCAGGAATCGCGAGCGTTCGGGTATGAACTTCAAGGCCGATCCCAGCGGATCGCCCTTTGCCGTGCGTGAAGACACAAGCGCGTTCATGTAGGACCTGAGGTAGAAGGCTTCTGATGTCCAGTAGGCAAGCGTCAGCACCGCCCCGGCGTAAGAGAGATAAAGACCCAGGTCGATGAGAACATTTGGCTCGCCTCCCTTCGCGAGGAACACCACCACCTTGAGAAACAGGTGGGTCGGCAGCAAGGGATGAGCGGGTATTGACAGGTAACGCACGTAATCGTAGACGTAGGCAAAGCTCTCGGGCCTGGCCAGCTTCTCGATCTCCATCGCGCGGAACAGGATTACGAGGGCAGCGGAGAGCAGCACGAAGAGCAATGAAAAGGCTCTCTTGATCAGACGCGGAGAAAGGAAGCGCGCCAGCACGATAACGATAAGGAAGGCTACGCCGTACGGGATAAGAGCGTAGGGCAGTAGAAGAAGGATGGAGAGGAGAAAGGACGGCTTGAACGTGAAAAGAGCGGTGTAGTAGGCCATAAGTACCGGTATTGAGAAAAGGAGAAATGCCCAGGACGATTCCAGGAGAGCCTCGACGGAACGCGTCCAGAAGAGCGTGGACGTGGACACAGGATTTGTAAGGAGAAAGGAAAGATCCTCCTGTGTGAGAAACCATTTGATGACGCCGTTGATGTTGCTCAATACGAGGAATAAAAAAAAGATAAAAAATATGAGCGCCAGCAGTTTTCCAATGAGGATCTCGCCTACAAGATCGAAAGACTGAAAGAAACGGAACGCCTTGAAGAGAAAGACAAACATACAGGACCCGACAACAAGGAAAAAAGCCGGCAGAAAGAGGCTTTTGATGAACTCACTCCGGCGGATTGCGAGTCCGTGTCGTACCATGCGCAACCTGAACCGGAAATATGATAGGAAATGGCTCATCGTATCTCTTCCGAAAAAAGACGGAAGAAGACTGATTCCAGTCGTTCGTCCTGCGCAGTTTTGAGCGCATCGAGGGGGCCTTCTGCGACGAGAACGCCCCTGTTGAGCACACCCACCCGGTCGGCAATCTCTTCGACGACGTGGAGCATATGCGTCGATATGAAGAGCGTCCTGCCCTGTCGTGCAAGATCGACAAAAATCTCTTTGACCCGTCGCATACCCGCAGGATCAAGGCCCACCAGCGGCTCATCAACCACGATGACAGAGGGATCGGGAAGGAGGGCGACAGAGATTGCAAGGCGTTGTCTCATGCCCAGTGAAAAGCTCTCGATCAAGTCGTGACGGTGATCCGCGAGACCCACCAGCTTGAGGAGCTCTTCCTTCCGGCGCTCCAGATCGCCACGAGCCATGCCGTGAAGGCTTCCCTTGAAATCCATCAGTTCGAGGGGCGTCAACCTTCCGTAAAGGAATGGCTCGTCGGGTATGTAACCAAGCACCTTTTTTGCAGTCAGAGCCTCTTGCTGCACGTCAACGTTGTTAACGAGAACCTGCCCGCTGGAAGGCTTGAGAAGGCCGACGAGCAGCTTTATGGTCGTAGTTTTGCCTGCTCCGTTCGGTCCGATCAGCCCGTAGATTTCTCCTCCTGCCACCTCAAGGTTTATCCGGTCAAGCGCCAGTACATCACCATACCTTTTGCTCACGTTCTTCAGCGCTATCATCGGGCTTCCACCACCTGCATCCTGATGTTGGTCAGGAACTGCATGATCTCTATAGCGTCCGAAATATCTCCAACCGCGAGCACGATATGCGTGGCGTCCGCCGGGAATTGTCCGAAGGTGCTGTCGACAGGCATCCATGCGCCGTCAATATTAACCAGATTCCATGCGTGGTAGTAGAAGCCTCCGGACGCATAGACCATCCCCGAAGCAATCGCACAGGGCACGCCCGACGCCCTCGCCAACGACGCAAAGAGGACCGCGTGCTCATTACAGTCTCCTGCTCTCTTCGCGAAAACATCCTTGGCCGTGGGCAGGGAAAAAGTGGGGACCTTCTTCACCGTCTTGTAGACCCATTCCTCAATCGCCTGCACCTTCTCCTTTTGCGTCTGCCCCTGCTGCACTATCGAACGTGCTGCTGCTCTTATTTCGTTGTCGTCACTGTTGACGAACGCAGACGGGGAAAGGTATCGGGACGGGTCAAGATCGAGCATCAAGGCCTTCCCCGCATCTATCGCCAGTAAATCGCCTTTAAGATTGTAGTAGCGCCCGATTACTTTCTTGAGCGTCTCTTTGGCGTCTACTTTTGCAGCGAGATAAACTGTGCGCCGGGGATCCCGGATCGTTCCAGTAGTTTCCACCGACGAGAAGAGGCGGGCATCGAAAAAGTCAGTCTCCTGTTTACCCCCTCTCTCTTTTTGAATAGTCAGTCCAAGGGGGCTCACCTCTTTGATCACAGAGCCTCCCTCATCCACCCAGCCGTGGAGTTCCAGGCCCTTGAATACCGTCTTTACATGGAAGGCCCTGATTGATTCGTCAGCCACATTCACCTTCTCCCAGCCAAGAAGATCGATGGTTGCATCGTAGCTGGCAAGCGTAGAAGGATCAAAGATGGGAATGCTGACGGCTTTCCTGGTTTCTTCGCTGAAACCCGTTTTCACCAGGTACGGAATGACAGCGGAGACTAGGATGGGCGGTTCTTTCATGGGGAGGCGATAGATATTTGAGCGGCCGCTTGCATTCATGCTGACCACCACTTCGCCGTTCTGCAGTTCCCCTTTGATATCAATCACGTCTTTCCCTGAATTGATCTGGAAGAGAAAGGTCCGAATACGAAACTGATCATCCACATCTCCGAACAGTTTCATGGAGAGTTCGCTTTTCTCGTCAAGAAACTTTATGTTCATCCGTGCTTCTTCGAGAATTTTATAGCCGTTTTGTGCCGGCAGTATGATACGCTTCAGATGCCCCACCCTGAGATTCCTGACATAGACGCCGTACGTGGTCTCCTGGGACCCGCTCTGCGCCATGTACCTGGCGGACAGCTCCAGCCTGTCCTTTGGTGGTTGATGCAAATCCCTCAATTTGAGCGTAAGGAATACGGCGAACGTGCAGAGAACCAGAATGCTGATGAATACTTTCTTCGTCAATTCAGCCTTGGACCGTGAAGATTAATTCTTACAAGAATCGTGCCCGGAGTCAAACAGGGAAAATTCCCTTAGCTGTGGTATAGTATAGGCCGTCATACATCCCGACTATAGAGGGGGTAGCACATGTCGTACGTTAACAAGGTAATCCTCATTGGCAGACTCGGCAGAGATCCCGAAGTTCGCTATACGGCGGACGGCACCCCTGTTGCGACGTTCACGATGGCAACAACGGAAACAAGGAAGAACAAAGACGGGACAAAGAACGAAAAAACGGAATGGCATCGCATCGTAGCCTGGAGAAAGCTTGGCGAGGTGGCGGGCGAATATCTGAAGAAAGGCAGACTTGTTTATATCGAAGGGAGTATTCAGAGCCGCGAATTTGAGGGCCGGGACGGTGTGAAGAGAAGAACGTACGAGATTGTGGCATCTGCAATGAAGATGCTGGGACAGGGCGGTGGCAGCAGTCCTGATGACCGAAAAGGGGCTGATTTTTCTGAACCCACAGATATAGATTTTCCGCCTGAAAAGGATGACGACATACCGCTTTGATACAGTTTTCAGTGAGCGGTGAGCAGTCCAGAGTGCGTTAGCTGCTTACTGCTCACTTTTCACTGTTCATTTTCTGTTGAAGGGACTTTATCATGGACAATCGTGCTTATGAAGGCGTTATTGGTCTCGAGGTGCATGCGCACCTCCTCACGAAGAGCAAGATCTTCTGCGGCAGCTCCGCAGAGTTCGGGAGTGAGCCCAACAGTCACACCTGTCCTACCTGCATGGGGCTGCCCGGCGCTCTTCCGGTCCTGAACAAGAAGGTGGTCGATTTCGCCATCAAGGCAGGGCTGGCAACGCATTGCACCATCAATCGCAAAAGTATCTTCGCCAGGAAAAATTACTTCTATCCGGACCTGCCCAAGGGGTATCAGATCTCCCAGTACGAAGAGCCCATTTGCACGGACGGCTACCTCGATCTCCTCGAAAACGGCGACAAGAAGAGGATCCGCATAAAGAGGATCCACATGGAGGAAGACGCCGGCAAACTTGTGCACGAATCGACTATCGAGACAAGCAGCTACAGCATGGTCGATTTCAACAGATCGAGCGTTCCTCTTCTGGAGATCGTCAGTGAACCCGATATGCGCACGCCTGAAGAGGCCGTGCTCTACCTCAGGATGCTGCGCGACATACTTGTCTACCTGGAGATTTGCGATGGCAACATGGAGGAAGGAAGCTTCCGCTGCGATGCCAACGTCTCGGTTCGCAAGAAAGGAGACCAGGCGTTCGGCACCAGGGCTGAGCTGAAGAACCTCAACTCCTTCCGCTCTATAGAAAGAGCCCTCGAGTACGAAATAACCCGCCAGATAGAGTTGCTGGAAAGCGGCGGACAGGTAGTACAGGAAACCCGTCTTTTCAACACGTCGGAAGAAGTCACTTATTCCATGCGCGGAAAAGAGGAGGCGCATGATTACAGATATTTTCCCGATCCCGACCTCGTGCCGTTGATGGTCGACGAGGGTTGGGTAGAGAGCATGCGGGGTGAACTCCCCGAGCTTCCCGCAGAAAAAATGGAACGATTCATGCGGCAGTATGGACTCCCGCGGTATGATGTCGAAATTCTTGCTGGAGAAAAGACCCTCGCCGCGTACTTCGAGGAAGCGGTCGGCTTCTTTCCGGAGGCAAAGACGGTGAGCAACTGGATCATGAGCGAGCTGTTGCGAGAATTGAATGAAGGAGGCACCTCCGCCAAGGACGCGCCTTTCAGGCCGACGCAGCTCGGTGAGCTTCTTCAGCTCATAAAAGACGGCGTCATCAGCGGGAAGATGGGCAAGGAGATCTTTCCTGACATTTACAAGCAGGGCGCGTCCCCCAAGAAGTATATCGAGGAAAAAGGGCTCATACAAATATCGGATGCATCGGCGCTCGAAGCCACGATCGATAAAGTGCTGGCGCAATCTCCCAAGGAGGTGGCAGAATTCAAGGCCGGCAAGGAAAAGCTTCTTGGGTTCTTCGTTGGGCAGGTGATGAAAGAGACGAAGGGCAAGGCGAATCCGAAGCTGCTCAACGAACTCCTGTTGAGGAGATTGAAAAGCTCATGATAGACCATATCATCTGGAAAGGGAGCCAGCTTTATCTTCTCGACCAGCGCCATCTGCCCTTCAAGAAATCCTACGTGAAGTGCAGGACTCTTCAGGATATAACGAAGGCCATCAAGAACATGACTATCAGGGGGGCGCCTCTCATAGGCATTGTGGCTGCGTATGGAGTGTATCTGGGGTTCCGCGACATCCTGCACAGGCGAAAGCGGATCACCGATGCGGACGTGAACGCTGTCTACCAGGCCCTCAAGGCTACGCGCCCAACCGCAGTTAATCTGACGTGGGCGCTCGACAGAATGCTCAGCACGTATCGCCAGTACCGCAACTCGAATGACCTTTCCGATTATCTGCTGCACGCCGCTACGGCAATCCACGCGGAAGACATTGACAATAACCGGAAGCTTGGCCGCTACGGTGCAGAGCTTATCGATGATGGAGATCTCATATTGACGCATTGCAATGCGGGCGCTCTGGCCACGGGCGGTTACGGAACAGCCCTGGGAGTGATTCGGGCCGCGCATGAAGCCGGCAAACGTATCCGCGTGATAGCAACGGAGACAAGACCCTACCTGCAGGGCGCCAGACTTACCGCCTGGGAGCTACACGAAGAGGGGATCGACGTGGAGATCGTGCCCGACAACCACGTGGGCTTGCTTTGTGCGCGAAACGTGGTGAACAAGGTTATCGTCGGGGCCGACAGGATAGCAGGCAACGGTGACGTGGCTAACAAGGTGGGGACCTACATGATAGCGCTCGCGGCGCGCGAACATGCTATCCCCTTTTATGTTGCGGCACCACTTTCTACCTTCGACCGGACCGTCCAAAGCGGTGGACAGATCACGATAGAGGAGAGGTCGGGTAAGGAGGTAACCTGCCTTCTGGGGCGCCAGCTAACGCTCAAACAGATTAAGGGCTGCTATTACGGCTTCGACATCACCCCCGCCCGATTCATCACCTACATCATCACCGAAAACGGCATCCTGGAGAAACCGTTCCGCAAATACATCAAGCTGCTTTTTACCGGTAAACGTGAAAGTCATAACGCTGCTCACTGATTTCGGTGTGAAGGATCCTTACGTCGGGGTTATGAAAGGGGTTATTCTTTCCATAAATCCTGACGCCCACATTGTCGACATAACCCACGAGATCGAACCGCAGGATGTGACAGAAGGCTCTTTCCTGATAAGGGAATCCTATCCTTTCTTCAGCAAAGGCTCAGTGCACGTGTGCGTGGTGGACCCGACCGTGGGAAGTAACAGGCGTGCTGTAGCGCTGGAGCATGACGGTCACTTTTTCGTCGGTCCGGATAACGGTATGTTCAGCCCGGTAATCGACAAAAACAGCCCTGTTTACCAGATCACAAACAAGAAGTACATGCGCAGGGAAGTATCGGGCACCTTCCACGGCCGCGACATTTTTGCACCGGTCGCAGCCCACCTCTCTTTAGGGCTTGATCCCGCGGTACTAGGAAGGAACCTGGACGATCCTGTTCTTCTATCAGGCTGGGAGCCCACGGTCAAGGGACGCACTCTGACCGGAAAGGTAGTGCGATTTGACCGATTCGGCAACGCGCTTTCAAACATCACGGTTGAAGCATTCAACAAGTTTATCAGGGGGCGCCGTTTTCAGATCTCGCTGCGCGACATGCGTTTTAAGAAGCTCTCCAGAAGCTATTACGAGAGTCCCGTCACCTGTGTCGTAGGAAGCTCCGGAAACCTGGAATTCGGTCTCTTCAAAGGAAATCTGGCGCAGGAAAGAGCAATCAACAAAGGTGACAGAATAAGCGTCACCCTGCTGCGCCGCTGAACACCGATTGTCTTCAAGCGCCTGCCTTCGTTGCCCTTCGGCCTGTTCTTACTCGACGTACCGCGAGGTACGCCTCCGTGCACCCAACTGTTTTAGCCGGGCACCCGCGCGGTACCTATTATGTTTCGCGGGTGGCAACGGTATGCATCTTGAATACAATCGGTGCTGCAGGATACTATTTCCTCTCGCCGCGTGAAGAACGTTTTTCAATTATCTTCTGCAGCGTATCCCTGAAATCGTCTGCATCGGGATTCAGTTCCACTGCCTTTCGCGCCAGCTTCTCCGCTTCCTCCAGATGTTCGTCCCGCGTGTAGTAGAGCCAGGCGAGATTGTTATAAGCCCGCGCGTCTCTCGTCTTCTGTATGGCATTCCGGTAGGCCTTCTCTGCCTCCTTTGTGTCGTTTTTTTGAAAGTAAACATTTCCCATGTACAGGTAGGCAACGGGTAACTTTTTGGAAGCAGCCTCATACTGCTCCAGCGCCGCATCCAGTTCACCCTTTCTTTCGTAGGCGACACCAAGATTGACGTGCTCTTCGGGCGTGAGAGGATCGTGCAGAATGGCTACCCTGGGCAGAGTGCAGGAGAGAGCGCAAAGTGTAAGCGCCAAGAGCAGTATGCTCAGGGCTTTACGAGAAGCATCCAATATGCGGTTTTCTTCCATACGCTGAGAAGTTCCTGGTTCCCGATAAACTTGCCCTCTTCCCGGCCCGAGTTGACCAGAACGCCATCGGACAAATAGCCTTTGACCACCATGAAATGGTTGCGCTGGTAGACGAGTATCCCGTAATCGACCAGAACGATCGATGGGATGCCTGCATCAATGTTCTCTTTCAGTTTATCAATGGAACCCGCAACATGCTCTGCCCGAAAGCCCTGTTTACGGGCGTACCGCTCCATGTCCATGCCGAGCACGCCCCGTGCAGAGGGACTGTAGATATCCGAAGCGATCTCTTCGGGGGTCAGGTTCTTTCCGCTTCCCGTTTTCGTATGCCAGTAATCGATCACCGTTGCAAGAGCCGCAGGACCGCACTGGAACTCCTCCTGCGCAAAGAAGGGCACCTGGATAACTGTCACCGCCCCGTCAGGAACGCGGGCGGTTCTCGCGCATCCGGCAGAGAGAAGCAGCACACACAAGCATGCTATCATGCCACACCCGGCCAGACGATTCACTCTGCTCGCAAGGATCATAGCTCAGGATCATTATAGTCGCGGGACTCGTCATTTGCAAAAACCAAATCAGGAAAGCCTTCAGGATGAGCATGCCAATTTTGCATCGGTTTGCAAAGACGCATGCTTTATACTAGATTAATAAGTGGAAGTGCCAAGGCGCCTGGTGGGCCTCCTGGACTTCAAATCCAGTGTACCGGCCAAAAACTGGTAGGTGGGTTCGATTCCCATGCACTTCCGCCAATAGTAATTTCAATAAGTTACGCTTCATAAGTGTTCATAAGCAAGTACACTGTTTTGCCCTAAAACGTCAAATTGTGCTTGGATTGTGCTTGTTTCTGAAAATTAGGATGTGGATAACCGAACCTTGGCTTGCGTCTTGAAAGATCGAAAAGGTTCATCGAGGTCTCGTCTGTGATCGACGTTTTCTTCTTCTCCAACTCCAACTCCATTTCTAGAGCAGTGCTGAGGGCGGATAAGTTATCGCACAGCCAGACGGTGAATTCGGTCGCTTCGTTCTTCCATATATCCCGAATGTTCAGCTTCTTTAGGGTTCCGAATTGTTGCACACTCCCTCCTTTCCATGATTGTGCAAAGTAGCCTGCGAGTCATATCTATTCGTCAAAATCAAACCTTCGCGCAGGCTGATGTATTACCTATTCTCAGTGAGCTTTTCCGGCGATCCGGTTGGCGAGCGATCGATTCTTTCATAGAAATTGAGTATCTTATATACAACCGGCTTGTTCTGAATTGTTTCCACTTCTACATCGACTATGTATGCGGATTTGAAAGGATTCTCTCCGTAAAGCATCTGTGCCTTGATAGCATCGTTACTAAAAACAACCTTTGCGGGACTGCTGAATGCTCTCTATTATAGCTTTGTCACCTCCGTTGCTTTTCGGATCATTTCTGGCTTGATACCAATACAGCAAGACCTTTTCTCTTATTCCGGTTGACGGTTCCCTCAAAAGGCTGATTTCTTTATTAGCCCTATTTTGTGTCGCGTTTGCTTCAAGCGAGGAGAGTGTCAGGAGGACAGTAACATTGCCGTTAATGGTTGTGTGGCAATTTAACTGAGAAGCACTATCTTTAGCAATAGGCTCCAAGAAATTAGATATATTTTCATAATCCTTTTTGTGCAGCATGGGCTTCTCAGAAACTTTTCCAAGAAGATAATCGCAGATGACTTTAATGTATCGGGCATATTCAATCACGCTTTTGGAATGTTCGAGAAAGGGAATCATGCCGGGTGCAAATGCAACAAGATCGGCGACGATACTACCGCTTCTGATCTCTTTTATGTAAAGTTTGATTTCCTGTGGTAGGTCCGTTTGAGGCGTGTCTTGTTGGTTTATGAAACGCTTGTATTCGTCAGCAAAACTCAAAAGACTGTTCGTTAAATCAGTAAGCTCTATCGGTTGTATATTTTGAATCTCGATTGTAAGGACCGGGTAATCAAGGGGCATGTCCATTTAGTTCAACGTTACCTGACTCCGCCTTTGTTGTCAAGATGTACTTTCCGGCAAAGTGTAGAAAACTGCGCTGAATCTGCCGTTTTGGTTCTTCGCAACGATTTTTTCGTCCGGTCTCATAGTCGTGGCCTCCACCCTGCCAAAGGATTCGATCAGCCGACTGGTGATTTTGCCGGAGGCTTTGTTAGCTACCTGTCTATTCTTAACTGCAGTTCTTTACCGGCACCGCAGGCACGGGGTTCTCCTCCCCTCTGTGCCAATATAAGTGAGACACTTCCCACCCAATAGTTTAAACTCTGAGGGCGGGAAGGAGAAAATGATCATGGAAGAGAAGAATTCAGTGATGACACACCCCAAGGCAGTCCCTAATCCGGAGGGTACCGGAGAAGACCGTGCGCCGGAAGTTTACCGCAGCGTATAAGCTCCGTATTCTGCCGACAAGCCCTCGCCAGCGTGCTCGCCCCCACATGCGCCCCTGATTCTTCATTGCTGTTCCACTCATAAAACAGTTGACAGCAGGAACAGCGTTTGATACCATCTGCCGTTCCCACCACAATTGATTTTGTTACCACTGCTAAAGGACGGGTTTCCTCTATGGAAGAGCCAGCCAAAGTTGTTTACTTTGCGAAGTGTTCTCATTGTGGCAAGCTCACCTTCGTCGATCTCCTCGACGAGAGCATGCTATGTGAGTACTGCAGAGAGCAGGGGCGTACTCGGCTTTCTCGCAGGAAGATGCACGAAGCTCAGAAGAAGCTAAGGCTTCATAAAACAGCAGTTGGAAATAATAAGTGAGACTGCCATGAAGCCCATCGCTCTTGTCGATATGGTCGGTGTAAGGTAGCCGTTATTCAATCCAGATCGCGTTCTGATCCGCAAAGTCGTACATTTCATCAATCAGTGCGTTCGCGTAATCGACCACCTTGAGCACGCCATTACCCTTCGGCAGCTTTCTGAAATTGATTATAATCTCGAATCCGCTGAAGCACGGCTCCTTCTCCAGCACGTCAGCAATGTCATTCATCGACTTTTGAACGCTGTCGTAGTCCTCCTCTTCCGTAAAGAGGTGCTTTGCTACAACTCTATTTTTCCAGATCACAGTCCCCTCCTCGGTTGTATGCTCTCAGGAGGCCACAAAAAAACCATCCGCATCAGGGATGGTTATGAAAGGTGGGAAGAGACTCTTTTTCAGAGCTATTGCTCTGCACATCGAGTAGCCTTGCTACTCTAAGCACCGTGGCGTCTCTCCCGCTCGGTTGCCGATCCTTGTGGATGCTCCTGATGTATTTATCTTTTACCATAATTAATAGACATACCTCAAGATGAGTGTGTATTACAAAAATAGTACAATATCAGTACCTAAAGGTGGAGGAGAATGGGTCGATCACACGAATATAGCGACGCCCAGATAGTCTCTCCTTTCAAAAGGGTTTACGGTAGGCTGACGTTTTCTGTCTGACACGGTAGAGAGTATACGTTGACAGGTTCATGAAGAGCCAGTGCTAATGACCTATCGGACGATGTGATATAGCGCAGCAACGCAAGTAACAACACCTCATTAACAGTCTCCTCTTGGCCTCTGCCCTTCTTGGCCGATAACTAAGTAAGAGTGGCCATGAAGGTCTTTCTTTTCTTGTTGCTGGCACTGTTGATTGTAGCTGGAAAGGTGTATCTCAAAGCTGCCTTGCCCCGGTTGAAGGGCTTCATCGGTGAAAAGAAAACGGGAATAGCTCTGGAGGGACTGCCTGACGACCACGTGGTCATGCACGACCTGCTATTCCAAAATGAAGGACGAACCTCGCAGGTAGATCACGTGGTCATCTCACGCCATGGCGTCTTCGTCATAGAGACGAAAGCCTACGATGGATGGATTTACGGAAGCGAGAGATCAGAGTATTGGACGCAGGTTCTGGGCAACAAGAAAACGAAGTTTTATAACCCTGTCCGGCAGAATCGCGCACACGTGCAAGCGCTGAGGAACACCCTTGCCCGTTATGGCGATCTTCCCTACTGGTCAGTAGTTGTCTTTGGCGACTTATGTGAGTTTAAAAAGGTAGATACCACGACACCCGTCATCCACCGAAGGGAGCTTGTTGACTACCTTCTGAACTGCAACAAAGATGACGTATTGACCCAAGGAGATATCCGAGACATATGTCAGCATCTCGTAAGCGCGAACATTCAGAGCAAGGAAGCCCGTAAGCAGCACGTTCGTTATGCCAAAACAAGGAAAGAACTTTTAGAGAAGCGTTTAGCCTCGGCTCTTAAGTAGCATATGCGTCTCCATAGTATGGAGCCTACACTATTCTTCGTCCGGAGTTTTCCACATTTTATGTGGAAAAGGTGGTGAATAACTCCTCGATAGAAACCCCAAGCCCTTGTTATTGCTCCATTTGCGACCATTTTGCCCCACACTGTAACATCCCTGCAATATCTAATGATTCCGGCACCTATTCAAAAATCGAGATGTTTCAATGAAGCTTTGAAAGCAAGAAAAATGGTCCTTCAAAACTACTTTCATTCCGGTGTATTACGGATCATCATTTTGGGGGGCGTGAAAACCCTTGTCAATGCTGGCTCAAAAAGTCTACCATCTCGGTTTAAGCCTAATAGCTATGACAACACTAGATGTGAATCAGTATCCCT
>DATKNH010000083.1 GCA_035541455.1 Syntrophorhabdales bacterium | reverse complement strand
TGACTTGTAGGTAGTGTCAAAAGTCTTATCAAAGTGGTAGCTGAAAAGTAAGACAGGATTTTTATCGCGGATGTGCGCAGATAACAGCAGAAGAGATAACGGCGGATGGAGTTGCTCGTTGACAGCATTGTGATACTGCGCCAATGCAGTCAACATTCTACCGCCGTGCGGCGGGCCAGGACACGGTTTCCGCGCCGGAGGTGTGCGGTTTGACCGGAGATGCCGCTGTATCGCAGCTCCGGTCAAGGAATATTCATCCGCGGTTATCTGTGATGAAAAATAGTATCTGAAGTTCATTGAACAAGACTTGTTCCCTTGATAAAACCCACGAAAGGAGGGTCCCATGTTTAAAGATGATATGTCATTTGAGAAGGTACTACAGATCAAGGTCGATCCGGAGCGGATTGAAAGGGTGAAGAAACTGGTTCGTTTCGACATCCCCGATTTGAGCGAGGAAGTGAAGAGTTTCCTGATCAGTCAACAGCTCCAATTTGTAAACATCCAATATGCCCGTTTCATGGCAGGCGTCAAGTTTACAGAGCACGACGTGAAAGAACTTCTCGAAGGAGCCATTGACTGTCACGCCCACGGAGGATCCGACCCCTTTGACCGACTCCTTTTGGAAGACGACATCGCTTTTGACTACAGCCGAGCCAAGATGAGGGCAGTGGTTTTCAAGACGTGGTTTACCCCGTCGGCTTCCAGAATTCCGATTGTCAAAAAGTATCTCGACAAGTGGGCCCAGGATTGCGGGATTCGACCGGTGGAGATCCTCGGAGGGATTACGCTCAATTACTCTGTCGGGGGACTCAACCCGGACGCCGTTAAGAGGTGCCTTGGATTTCCCGGGTTCAAATACGTCTGGCTGCCAATGGTTGATTCTTATCATCACAGGCGGGTTGTGTTTGACGATTGGTCCGGGGCAGGGATCAAACTTCTCGACGAGAAGGGGCAAGTGTTTCCTCAATTGACCGAGATTTTAAAGATCTGCGCGGACCAGGATCTTATACTGGCCTCCGGCCATTATCCGTACTCGGACACAAAGGTTGTGATGGAAGAGGCAAAGCGGGTCGGGGTGAAACGATTAGAGATTATCCATCCGGCGCACATTCACAGCAAGACGCTCATCTCAGAAATGAAGGAAGCCGCCTCTGAAGGGATCAAGCTCATGCTTTCAGGCCTTGGAACAACGACGTTTCCTCTTCACGAGACCGGCCCTGTCTATGCAGTGAGGATAATCAAGGAGGTGGGCGCGGACAACCTTGTGTATGGATCGGATTACGGCCAGGTTCATAACCCGACCCACCTGGTGGGAACGGAGTGGACGATTAAGCTCCTATTGGCGTATGGTGCCACAAAAGAGGAGATTAAGAAAGTCTTTCAGACGACACCGGCAAAACACCTAGGCTTGTAGTAAGCAAATGGGACACGAGAGTTGATGTTGCAACAGGCGACCCGCCGGGCGAATATGATCAGGTAATAGGGCTAGCCGAGGTATTATTCCAGATGTATCTCGATTATATGATGGCTTCCCATGGCTGTAACACCGGCTTGTCGAGAGCCCTGGTGTCGAAGCCATGCTTTGTCAAATAGTTTGGGTTCGCAATCAACAAGTAGATTGAAGTCGACCGTTACCTTTCCGGACGACAGATTTGAGATCCATGACATCTTTTCAAGGTCGCCTTCGAATTCGATGATCAATCTGTGGTCATCGGGTCCGGAGTCAGAGATGTCCGCGTTGAGCTTGGGGCGCCACCGAACCTCCCCTGATTCCATCATTATTGCCATGTACGTTGCAGGCATTGAGACCTCCAAGTCGTAGCCAGGTCGGGAGCAAGGTGATGATGGCTCCTCTGGCTTCAATTCATTCTATACGCGCGGCGTTGTCCTCGTCAAACTGTGACCACCCGTAGCGCCCTTGCTACTCACTGCACGAAAGATGGAGCGAGAAGGTGGAACCAGATCCAGCGCTGCTTTTGACAGTGATCATGCCACCATGATATACCTTCTCTGCAGCGATGGATCGTTCCCGTAAAGCTTTTTCAGACAATCGCACCGCTTCTTCAGCAATGTGACTGAGGTCGCACTGCTCCATGCGGCGAGCTGCGCCTCGTGACAGCGAGAGGACGCTGCGCAGGATACCTTCCATCCTGGTGACCTCCGCCACAATGAAGGCCACGTACTCCTTTTCTTTGGAGACATCCGAAAATTTTTTTTCTAATCTTCTGGCAAACCCGCCGACCGCCGTCAGAGGGTTTCTTAATTCATCAGCCAAATCCGCAGCTATTCTACCGAGCGCAGCCAGTTTTTCACTCTCGGACAACTGGTCCCTAAGTTTATTTCTTTCCGCTTCGGCCTGGTGACGCATAATAACTGTCGCGAGGGTATTCGCGATGGCCACGAGGAACATCTCTGCATCGGGAGTTGCCGTTGTTGTGCTTCCTTCTTTCATGTCCATCATGATCAGCCCGAGCGTTTGCCCCGATGATACTATAGGCGTGCAGAAGTGACCATCGAGGATAGACGGCGCAGCATCCGGAGTGCAGGTCAATCGGAATCCCTGGCACATGCATTTGTCAGCAGCGATTCTCTCGAAGGGGGGTTCCCGGCCGGTGGAGTGACGATGAGCCCTGAGAACAAGCATTTCAGGATCGTCCCCGATACTATAGATATACCCTTCCGCATTGGGCAGTATTCCCGGGGTAGTGAGGATCAGATCCAGAACCCGGTTGATCTGCTCATCCAGAGAAATAGGTTCGAGTGAAACTTTCAGGACAGAGCTTATGACCGTCTGAATACGGTAGTTCCGTTCTATCTGCTGTTCTGCCAGTTTTGGTTCCGTTATGTCTCTGATTGATGCTATGACGAGTACTTCACCATCCGTTTCGAGCGGGCTCAGACTGATGTCGGCCGGGAATTCCGTTTTGTCCTTCCTGAGACCATAGATTTCCAGGTTAGTTCCCATTAGACGAGGAATGGGGTTGGAAAAATAATTTGCCACGTTCTTCCGATGCCGGGCATGATATCTTTCCGGAATCAAGGTATGGACGTCCATGCCTATCAATTCCCCCTCGGCGTAACCGAACAATTCTTCTAATTGAGCATTCGAGAGAACTATTCTGCCATTTCGATTGAGGAAAAGCATGGCGTCCGGTGCAGACTCAAGGAGTCGTTCATATTTTGCCTGCCCAGAGTGCATTTCTTGTCTGCAGGAGTCGAGCAGATGGAGTTGCTGTCGCATCTCCTCCAGTTGGCTCAAAAGCTGTTCTCTTGTCATGCGTTCTTCCACGGACCGTCCGTCCCTTGGGATTCTTGTAAGAATGTAATACATCTTGACGGCGATTACCTGCGGGAACATCGCCCCTTGTCCTGTAACCTTGACAAGCAGGACAGTTCACTCTTAATATACTGAACTATTGTTTCGCCCCACATGTAGAAGGGAATTCCCGTTTGAGATCATACGATGTAGTCAGCAGTTCATTCTGGCTCCTGGTGGGCGTTGGATTTATCACGGGCGGCTTCCGATACGGGTTTGGCACCTGGCATGAGCCTGGGCCGGGCTTACTGCCCGTTGTCTTTGGGACTGTGCTCGGGGTCCTGTCCTCAGTTCTTTTCATCGCTTCGTTCACTGGCGTCAAATCTGAAAAGAAGTCATTTTGGGAGATGAAGGGGAGCTGGAGAACCGTCCTTGCTGTCTCGGTTTCTTTGATCGGCTACATGGTTCTCTTTAAGCAGTTGGGATTTATCCTCACTACGTTTCTGTTCCTCTTTTTCCTGCTCAGATTCGTCGGAAAGAAGGGATGGATAATTTCCATCGCGCTAGCTCTTGTCATTTCCGTTGTCTGCTACGGTTTCTTTTCGTACTTGCTCGGAACACCTCTGCCAAAAGGTCAGGTCTATGGATCCGCTCTCAGGACTACTGCAAGGGTTTAGCACCGCCTTAACGGCCAGGAATCTTTTCAACTGCTTCCTTGGCTGCTTTCTTGGAACACTGACCGGCGTCCTCCCGGGGTTCGGTCCCGGTGCCGCCGTCGCCCTTCTTCTGCCTATGACTCTCTACCTTTCGCCTGCAGCCGCCGTGATCATGCTTGCGGGGATTTACTACGGTGCAATGTACGGTGGTTCCACGACGTCTATCCTGGTCAATATTCCAGGAGAAGCGGCATCCGTCGTCACCTGTTTCGACGGCTACAAAATGGCTCTCAAAGGCCGGGCCGGGCCCGCGTTAGGAATAGCAGCCTTCGGCTCTTTTATCGCGGGTACCTTGAGCATCATCGGGCTGATGTTTGTCGCTCCGCCTCTCGCGAAATTTGCGCTGGAATTCACCTCGACCGAGTATGTATCGATCATTTTTTTCGGGCTGACGTTGCTTTGTTTCCTGGGCAGCGGATCGAAGATCAAGGCTTTTATGATGGCCGCAGCAGGCATATTGATCGGCACGATCGGGACGGATCCGGTCGTCAGCAAGGACCGCTTCACCTTTGGATTCGACTTTTTGATGGACGGGGTCGGGCTTATTCCGGTGGTCATGGGCCTCTTCGGAATTTCTGAGGTTCTGCTCAATCTGGAGAAACAGGAGTTCACTCTCTTCGTAGGGAAGATCAAGAACCTCTTTCCAAACTTTGCGGATTGGAAGGCGTCCATAGGGCCGATCACTCGAGGCACGGTCATCGGATTCTTCTACGGCATCCTGCCGGGCGGGAATGCAATCATATCCTCCATCCTGTCGTACGGGGTCGAGAAAAGGTTATCGAAACGTCCCGAGAGTTTTGGTCAGGGTGCGATCGAGGGCGTAGCTGGTCCTGAGGCGGCCAACAACGCTACCGCAACCTCTGCATTTATTCCCCTTCTCACTCTCGGCGTCCCCACTAACAGTGTGATGGCCATCGTCCTCGCTGCTCTCATGATTCACGAGGTGGTCCCCGGTCCTCTCTTGATTACGAAGACTCCGGATATCTTCTGGGGCGTGATCGGCAGCATGTATGTTGGCAATGTGATTCTCCTTGCTCTTAATCTTCCCCTGATCGGAATATGGGTCCGGTTGCTTAAGGTTCCCTATGTATATCTTTTCTCAGGCATCCTTCTTTTCTGTCTTATCGGGGCTTACACGATCGGGAGCCTCGTCTCCGATATCGGGGTCATGATCTTCTTCGGAATCGTTGGATTCCTCATGAAGAAGTTCGAGTATGAACCCGCTCCGCTGGCTCTTGCCTATATCCTGGGGCCCCTGTTTGAAGACAATCTCCGAAGGTCTCTCAATATCTCCGGTGGCAATTTTTTAATCTTTTTCACGAGACCAATCTCGTTAACATTCATTATACTCGGCATTGTAGTGCTGGTCCTGCCTTTTGGCTTAAAGGTTATTAAAAATTCGTTGAAACGATGAAAGAAAGGGAGAACAGATGAAAAAGAATCTAGTCTATCTAGCATCCTTGCTTGTGGTGGCAAGCCTCTGGATCGGCATGACTGCGCCTCCGGGCCTCGCTGCCGACGCCTATCCGAGCAAGCCTTTGTCCTACACCGTCTTTTTCCCTCCAGGAGGCCGATCGGACATTGTCGCACGGATGCTCAGTCCTTACATCGAAAAATACCTGGGCACGCCTGTCATGGTGGTAAATAATGTCGGCGGCGTCGGGGTCATCGGTCACAAGGCCGTTCGTGAAGCCAAGCCTGACGGATATACCGTGGCCCAGAGCGGAACGACGGTCATGTTCCAGTACACAAAACCCGGTATCAATATCTGGGACTATACATGGATCGCAAACGTCTATTCTGCGCCCTTCATGATTGCCGTTCCAACAAACTCCTCCTTCAAGACGCTCAAAGAATTGGTCGATTATGGAAAGGCGAACCCGAAGAAACTGAAGCACGGTAATACGGGAACAGGGAACACCACGCACCTTGGAAGCGCTGCCTTTGCGTCGAAGTTTGGATGCGAATTCACGCAGATTGCTTACAAAGGTGAAGGACCGTCTGTAGTCGGACTTGCCGCTGGCGAGGTAGATGTCGCCTTCTCACCCATGGTCGCCTTTAACCAGATGTTTGAGGCCGGCAAGCTGCGGATCCTCGCGACTTGTTCTCCTCAACGATCCAAAGACCATCCCCAGATACCAACCGCCAAAGAGTTAGGGTACGATTTCTCATGGGACGCGTGGGAGGCTATCTTCGGTCCCAAAGGACTCAAGGAGAACAAAGCTGTCTATCAAAAGCTGTCGGACGCCATTCGCAAGACGATTCAGGACCCGGATTTGGGCCACAAACTCCTCAATATTGGACTTACTGTCAACTATAAGCCTGGCGACGATCTAGAGCAATGGCTGAGAGAGGATGACAAGCGGGTCAAAAAGATCATCTACGAACTGGGTCTCGAATACAAGTGAGCCTTGATTGAAGAACGGGACCTCGCTCCTGACGAGCGTCCCCCAGCGCCTTTCTCGGCTCATCGCTCCTGCTGCTGATCTCCCGCCCGGGATTGATTCGGAGGGCTCATGTAGCTCTCCACAAATCCCTTGGGGATCATTTCGCGCGTTCTCAACATCTTCACAGGGATGCGCACCTTATCTCCCACGGGTATCCTCTTTGGCTTTGTTACCTGCGAATTTACTTCGGCGAGGATACGCGCGTTCCGGGTAGTGCCGGTGTACCAAGCAGCGATAGCCAACAGAGACTCGCCGCGCCATCTCACCGTGTGGACAAAGTAAGGTTCTTCTGTGATCTCTACCTTCGGACTCGGCATTGGAGGCGGCGGCGCAAGCGCTGGTTCCGCCTTCTGCTCTGTGACGATCGGTTGCGACGGTTCAGGCGCGGCACCTGGCGGCGCAGGCGTCTCGACCTTCGTGGTTTCACACCCTGCGAGGACGGCGAGCAGCATCAGCCCGACCAGAATGAAAATGAGTCGTGCAAGAATTCGTTCCATGTGCGTCTCGTGGGTATTCAGTTCAGTACGTCACGAAATTCTTGGCGAGCAAGCTTTTGGCCGGACGCCTGAAGCATAATCATATTTTAGGACGGCTAAAGGGGTGAGTCAATCAACGCGATATGCGATCTTCTTCTCTTCTGCAGATAAGGGTAACGGGCCGAGACCCCGTCAGCTCTCACAGGAGCCCCGGCCGCCGGCTCTACTTCTGCCCCTGCCAGATTTTCCACATAGCTGGGCAGTCTTCCTTGAAGGCTCTCTTATTAGTCAGGTCCTTCCCTGCAAGGGCCGGATAGTCCTTCGGATACCGGTATGCGCGATGAATCACGTTTGCCAGTGTCTGCGTATCTGTAGCCCTGAGCTCCGTTTTGTCGTCGATAAAGCATTTCGCCGCGGGCTTACCATCCTTCTCGCCGCCCACCACAGGAACCACGTACTCCCAGACTACTTCCGGCTTTGGCCCACCTGTGACCTCAATCAGATGACCCTGCCCGGATGAGGTGATGAGAGTGTTACCATTTGTCAGTCGCTGGGTTGCTCCCTGGTATTCGCTATAAAAACTGTTGGCGATGTTTGCCTGCCACTGCCAGATGATCTTTCCGGTCCTGGGGTCCAGCTCGATGGCCCGGGAACGGTTCCGTTCGGGCCGGTACCAGCCATTATCAAAGACCATAAAGTTACCATTGGAGATGTAGACCGCATGATGCGGGCCAAAGACCTGCTGATCGCCGTCCTCGAGAAAGGTGGGACATTTGCCGGCGCCATAGGCGCAGGGGTTGCCCCAGCGGTATACTATCTTACCCGTCTTCTTGTCGATCAAATAGAACTCTCCAAAGTTCCTGGAGTTCAGGATCACCTGGTCTTTTTCGGGGATATAGCCGACCGTGTTGAAGTGGGTCCAGTCGGCGTTCGCCATGTAATGGATGGCGTGTTCGTTCGGGAGGATGAAATTGATGTCTAGTTTGTCCGGCCCCTTCCCCAGGTGGTCCCAGACGTGCCACTCCCAGACCACCTTACCGTCCCTGTTCACTTCTTTCACGTAATCAGGCCATATGCCTTTGTGGACGACTTTATCGTAGGTGTATCCTTCTTTGGGCAGCGTGTTCGGGTCGCGTCCTTTAGCAACCGCCTCTTCGTAACTTTTGTACTCCCATCCGAGAACGAGCGTATTGCCGTTCGGCATCCGGTAAAAACAATGATGCTGGACCGCGGTCGGGGAGAGTTCTTTATACTCCCACACAACATTCCCGTCCCAGTCTATCTCCTGGATGATTCCTCCAGCCCCGCCGAAAGCGACCGGTGCTCCCGTTGGCCTGCCAGCCCTCAGAAGATTTCCGTTGGGCAAAAGTTCGCCGTAAAGACCTGGGATGTATTGAGTGTCCCACTTATGGACGATGTATCCCTCCATGTCTATTAAATAGCTGGTCTTGCTCGTCATGGGTGAGACAAGAGTGTATCCGTCAAAAGCCTTCTCCTTGTCGTACTGGAGCAGGCCTGTAGGACCGCGCAAGGCCTCGTAAGCGTAACAGGGAACCAAGAACACCGCGATGACAAATACAAGGACTGCGGTAAGAATAAGAAATTGTCTACGCATCATAAATCCTCCCTTGATATATTTTTGAAATATGGGATGCCCCCAAGCCCAGCCGGTCGTCCCCTATGCCATCTCACACAAATGCGGCTTCAAGGATCTCAAACGTAGTTCGGTATATAGTTGTATCACCCGACAGACGAGGCCCCGCTACATTGAGCATTTCAATCCTATGCTCTACGACCCACGAGCGCAGCATGCGAGCCGACGCGTCGATGCTGAGCTTACCCATGTCCAGGTGAAGGCAGGGCCGCCTATATTTTTTTGCCATCCTCGCTGTATATCCTGATCCTGACTTTTTTGAGAGCTTTCCGTGCGAGATAATAACTGTGCCCTGTGAGTCGATGACATTCTGCTCCGTTCGCGCCCGATGGCTGTCTGTGGGCATCTCCTGGAGTTGATACGTATCGGGTATTCTCCCGTCCTCTGCCTGTCTCCCTTTAGGCACCCATCCGCCATGGGGGATTCTGTGCTGGATGGCAAAATCTAGTGCTGCGCGATCTGCGCCTGTCTGTCCGCCGGAGATGATCTTCATCTTATCATCCGTTCATGAGGTGCAGCACGTGACGACCGTAACGATGGCCTGGAGCGCGGCAGCTTCACGTCATCTCCGGGCTGAAGCGTTCCA
>DATKNH010000082.1 GCA_035541455.1 Syntrophorhabdales bacterium | reverse complement strand
TGAAACTTTTCGCCCAGATTTCACCGTAGCCACTCGATCAACTCCAAAGTACTGATTTAAGAGTCTTCTTCGTGCTGTATCGGATAGATTGTATCAGATTTGGTCTATTTCCAGCTAATTCTTGGTCGAGTGAGCTCTGTGTCAAAGAACGACCGACCGCCTTATGAGTCGGTAAGGAAGAAGCAAGACGCTTGTCCTCTTTGACAGAAAAACCAGAGTTGATGTTCTCATCCTGCATGGCTTCATTTGAATTTCACGACTTTATTTGAACAAACACGACTTTATTTAAAATTGACAATTGAATGTCAGCCGTCCCTTATTATTCTACGGTCACTGATTTCGCAAGATTCCTCGGCTGATCCACATCCGTCCCCAGCAGATTCGCTATGTGGTACGCGAACAGTTGCAAAGGCACAATTGACATGATGGGCTGCAGGTCGTAAGGGACAGCGGGCACCTGAAAAATCACATTTGCTTTCGGAGCCATTTCGTGGATATCGGAGTCCGTGAAGAGCAGAATATTTCCCCTGCGGGCAACCACCTCTTCTATGTTGCTGCACGACTTCTTGTAGGTGCTGTCACAAGGCGAGACCACAACGACCGGCATATCCTCATCGATAAGCGCGATGGGACCGTGCTTCATTTCGCCTGCTGCATACGCTTCTGCATGAATGTAAGAAATCTCTTTCAGCTTGAGAGCCCCTTCCAGGGCGACCGGGAAATTGATGCCCCTGCCGAGGTAGAGAAAATTCTTGAAGCCCATGTATTTCCGGGCAAGCTCTTCGATCTGGCCTGCACCATCGAGGAGAAGCTGGAGTTTGTGCGGGATCTTTTTGATGTCCGCTATCCTTTCACGAACCACATCATTGTCCATGATGCCGAGCTTTCTACCCATGTGGAGCATGAGAAGATAAAGCGCAGACACCTGCGTGGTAAAGGCTTTGGTCGACGCGACGCCGATTTCCGGCCCTGCGTGCGTAAAGATCACGCCATCCGCATCGCGCGCCAGCGTGCTCCCAAGCACGTTGCAGACGGAAAGAACATAGGCGCCCCTGCGTTTGCCCTCCTTCATCGCGGCGATCGTATCGGCGGTCTCGCCCGACTGCGAAACCAGAATCAGCATTTCATCGTGCCCCATGATGGGGTCCCGATACCTGAACTCCGAGGCAATGTCTACCTCCACGGGTATGCGCAGATTGGTTTCAAGCATCTGCTTCCCGATGAGGCACGCGTGATAGGATGTGCCGCACGCCACCATCCAGATATGTTTTACGCGCTTGAGGTTCGGGAGCTTCAGCTCTTCAAATTCAACTTCTCCCTGCTCTTCCTTGACTCGCCCGATCAGTGTGTCCGAGATGGCCCTGGGCTGCTCGAAAATTTCCTTCAGCATGAAATGCTTGTAGCCGCCTTTTTCCGCCATGGCGCCGGACCAATGGATAACGTGGATCTTTCTGTCGACTTCTTTGCCTTCCACGTCCATGAGACGTAAATTCCCGTCCTGCATGACCGCAATGTCATTATCCTCAAGAAAAATGAAGCGATTTGTTTTCCCGATCAGCGCAGGCGCATCACTGGCAATGAAGAATTCACCGTCCCCGACACCGAGGACAAGAGGACTTTCTTTCTTGGCAGCGATCAGCATCCTGTCTCTTTCCCGCATGATGCCGAGCGCGTACGATCCCGCCATACCTGCCACGGACGAACGCACTGCCTCCACGAAATCAGCACCTTTGTCGAGGCGGCTGGCTATGAGATGCGGGATCACTTCGGTGTCTGTGTCTGAAAGAAACTTGTGACCCTCCCTGCGCAGCTCTTCCTTCAGCTCTATGTAATTTTCCACGATGCCGTTGTGGACGACCACCACATCTCCTGCGCGATGGGGATGAGCATTTCTCTCGGACGGCGTGCCGTGGGTTGCCCAGCGCGTGTGAGCGAGACCCATACTGCCTTCGAAACCTGATGCGCAGATCTCGCGCAGTTCATCCACCTTGCCCTTCTTGCGCGCAACCTCGATCTTGTCGTCGTGCCAGATGGCAATGCCTGCAGAATCGTATCCTCTGTATTCCAGCTTCTTCAGGGCGTCTATCAGGATCGGGTACGCCCGGTCATGTCCCACGTAACCGACTATGCCGCACATTATTTTTTCCTCCTCGCGTAGCCTTCTATATGCTTCTGTTTTACTCTGGTTACAGCCAGAGCGCCCTCAGGCACGTCACGTGTGATGGTTGATCCCGCGCCGATAGTTGCATCTTTGCCGATCTTTACCGGCGCGACCAGCTCCGTGTTGCTTCCCACAAAGACACCGTCTTCGATCGTTGTTCTGTATTTTTTCCGGCCATCGTAATTACACGTGATAGTGCCTGCCCCTACGTTAACGTCTGTGCCGATGTCGGCATCACCGATGTACGAGAGGTGGTTGGCTTTGCTTTTCGGTTGAATGACGGAGTTTTTCACTTCCACGAAATTGCCTATTTTGACCCGCTCTTTGAGCACGGTCGTGGGCCTGATGCGGGCGAAAGGACCGATGGCGACTGCTGCCTCGGCAGTGAGACCGTCGAGGGAACAGAAGGGCTCGACCGTGACACCATCTCCGATAACCGAGTTGTTGATGACCACATGGGGACCGATTGTCACGCCTTCACCGACTATCGTCTTGCCGCGCAGGAAACAAAAGGGAAAAATCACCGTGTCCTGGCCTATACGCACGTCAGATTCTATGTAGATGCCTTCCCCGGCCAGGGTCACGCCGTTGTCCATGTGCTGTGCAAGGATTCTTTCCCGCATGATCTGGTTGGCGTTCAGCAGTTCCTTCCGGGTGTTGATGCCCAGCACCTCCTGGGGATCGTTGTAATGATACCCTCTGACCGTGATCCCACGCGTGCGCGCCACTTTGCATATGTCGGTAAGATAGTACTCGTTTTTAGCATTGTCATTTTTGATCTCACGCACGAGCGGAAGCATCTCTTTCTTGAGCATGCAGATACCTGTATTGATCTCCCGTATCTTCTTTTGTGATGCATCCGCATCCGCGTCCTCCACGATGTCACGGATCACATCGCCGTCCGTGATGACCCTGCCGTAACCCGCCGGATCATCCACCTCGGTCGTCATGAAAGCAACTCCCTGGGAGCTCCGAAAAAATTGAATGAACGCCTGCAGCGTCTCCGGTTTGATGAGAGGCACGTCGCCATAAAGTATCAGGATGTCGGTCGCATCCAGCATTGGTTCCGCTACAAGCAACGCGTGCGCTGTGCCCTTCTGTTCTTCCTGTGCTGCAAAGAAAAGCTCCCCGTTCTTGAGACGCTCTTCCACGAGCTCTCTCTCGTGCCCCGTAACCACAACTATCTTTGAGGGGGAAAGCTGCCTGGCCGCTTCAACCACGCACTCGATCATAGGCCTGCCCATGATCTCATGGAGTACCTTTGGTTTTCTGGAGCGCATCCTTTTGCCCTTGCCGGCTGCGAGAATGACAATGGTAGGTTGAGGCATCACTTTTCTCCCGGGCGTTTTACCCCTTAATCTTACTCGGTTGTCTCCTGGGTCGCCTTCTTCTTTCCGAATATTCTTGCAATAATGATGCTAACTTCATAGAGCCCTATCAAAGGGAGGACGATGAGGAGTTGGCTTGTCATTTCCGGCGGCGTAATAATGGCGCTCAGAACGAAAATGCCGAGAATCGCGTAGCGACGTTTCGAAGAGAGCAGGCGGTGATTAATGATCCCCGCCCTGGAGAGATAGTAGGCAACAAGCGGCAGAAGAAAGATAAAACCAAACGTGATGAGCATCTTGAGCGCCAGGCTCATGTACTCCTTGAGAGAAGGCATTGGCACAACAAACTCTGACGCATACCCTACGAAAAATCTGAAGAGAACGGGCATCACCACGTAATAGCAGAAAAGGGCGCCGGCAACAAAGAGCAGGCTACCGAAAATAATGAAGGGATAGACATAATTTTTTTCGCTTTCATAGAGACCCGGTGCCACAAACATCCATATCTCATAGAGAAGTACGGGCGAGCCCAGAAAAATGGCCGCAACAATGGCTATCTTGAAATAGGTGATAAAGGCTTCGGTGACGTTGGTGAAGATGAAGGAACTTCCGGGTGGCATCACCTGAATAAAGGGCTGCATGAGGAATCCGAAGATCCTCTCTTTGAACCCATAGGTGATGATGAACGCCACACCCACGGCTATGACACAGACAACGAGTCTATCGCGGAGCTCTTTGAGGTGGGAAAAAAAGGGTTTCTTCTCGTCTATCATGTTTTCTGCGGGTCATTTATTCTGATACCTTCGGCGATCTTTTCGGCTAAGTCTTCTTTCTTGTCCTCGAGAGCTACCTGCTGGCCTTCAGTCGCTGCTTCACCTTCGGCTTTCTGCTCTTGCGTCTGCGTCACGTCGGCCGGCTGTTCTGCGACAACGTGGCCGTCGGCTAACAGCATCTGATCATTGAAGAGCGATTCTTGCCCCTTCTGCACGTCCTGCTGCCGCCCCTGTATTTTCTCCTCCTGCTGTACCTGCTTCTGCTCTTCTACTTGTACGTCTGCCTGTTTTACCTCATCCTTTTGGGGCTCCTCGGCCATCTCGTGCTCTATGGTTTCTTTGACATCGTCCGCAAGCCTTCTGAATTCACCGAGCGCTTTCCCCATGGAGCGCGCCAGTTCCGGCAGTTTGGCAGGACCGACGACAAGCAGGGCAACGATGACGATGATAACGAGTTCTGGTATACCTATACCAAACATGGCTAGAGTATTATAATTGCTCAGGCTCCAAAAGTAAATTGAGATGGTCCGTGGCCCGATATTTGCTTGTTATGCTACGGAGGTGCGTCCATGACTGGTGCAAACCGATTTGCCTGGAGACCCTTCATAGGCCTTCTTATGTTTGGAATTACGGCAGCTTGTGCCCTGAATATGGCTTCGTCGAAGCTCGCAGACAAAGACCGTATCTGGGTTTCGGGATTTCCTAAACGGGTGGGGGTTGCCACGATAGTGGGTAATCTCTCAGCCGGGCAGAATGCTACGGACCGTCTTTCCCGCGGCCTTGTTGATATGGGTTTTCACGTGGTGACAATTAACTGGGATGTAGACAAGATGCTGGGCCAATGGGGGCGCGGTGTCGATGAGAGCCTCCCTGAGACCACACGCAGAAGGCTGCAGGAACGGTACGGACTGGAGGGTCTATTTGTCGGAATGCTGTCGCAGGATAAGGGCAATTTCATCAACGATACCCGCCTGTCTCTCAGGCTGATTGGCGTGCCGGACGGGAAGCTCGTCTGGTCTGTCGACGTGAAGGGCGAAAGTCCTGCGAACTTAGGCGGCGGTGTCAAAGATACTGCGGTATCCGCTGT
This sequence comes from Syntrophorhabdales bacterium, assembly GCA_035541455.1. Taxonomy (NCBI): domain Bacteria; kingdom Pseudomonadati; phylum Thermodesulfobacteriota; class Syntrophorhabdia; order Syntrophorhabdales; species Syntrophorhabdales bacterium. Next base: position 56,933 of record DATKNH010000082.1, on the reverse strand, counting down.
GGAGAAGGCTTTGCAGTCATTACAGAAGGATGTCTACAGGGATCACCCCAAAACCGCGCAGGAGGGCAACAGAACTTCTTCTTTCACGCAAGCGCAGAGAAACAGCCGGAACAGATCAGACTAAGATATCGAGTGCCGTACCCAGCATGCGATTTTGGGTTTGAAGAGCCTTGATATTCGCTTCATACCCTCTCTGCGCCACAATGCTCTGGGTCAGTTCTTCGGCGAGGTCCACGTTTGATTGTTCTGAAATCGTTCCGTCTGATTCCTGAACCAGGGGCCCCGGGGTGTCGATGCGCTTGAGGCTGAGCTCAGGCAACCCGGCGTCATCCTCCGTGATCACCGACTCGCTTTTCTTATAGTCCTTTGTGTTGCTGTTGGCGATGTTCTCTGCGGTGGCAGAAAGTTTTTTCTCGAAGGCTGCAACACCGGCCAGTGATGCTCCGATCCCGCTGATCATGTCTCATTATCGTCCCGATTTCTGAAATCTTGAGCCCCGGTCTGGCGCTTGACAATCGCCTATAAGGAATCGTATATTCATGGTGCCATGAAGGCGCGCTCGGTCTGAAGACCGCAGCCTTCGTGGTTTATTTTTTGCCGGGCCTGAAATGGCAGAGGAAGACAGGAAAACATTCTTTGATCGTCATGCAGCGTCGTGGGACAAACGGTTCCATGATGTCGGAGAGCATGCGCGGCTATCACAGCTGGTGGCTTCATTCGGGCTGGCTGTCGGAAATGCCGTGCTCGACGTGGGCACCGGCACAGGTGTTCTTCTTCCATTCCTTCGCGAGATTATCGGCTGGAACGGTCGCCTCGTTGCCATGGACTTCTCATTCAAGATGTTGCAACACGCCGCAGAACGAGGCCAATCTGCGGGTGCAGTGCTCTTGAATGCCAGTGTCGAATCGATACCTTTCTGTTCGCACCAGTTCGATTGTGTGACCTGCTTTGCTGCCTTCCCGCATTTTCCGGATAAAGAGAAGGCGCTTCTAGAGATGGTCAGGGTCCTGCGGCCGGGAGGGAAGGTGGGCATAGCCCATCTCAAGAGTGCCGAAGAGATAAACCGATTACATGGGCACATTGGCGGTGCAGTGGCCTGCGATCACCTGCCGCACGCTGAGGCGCTGCGGCTTCTCATGGAAAAATCTGGGCTCACCGGTATTTCACTCATCAACCAGCCAGGCCGCTTCCTCGCGGAAGGAAGGAAAGCCTGATGCATCATTCCATTGAGCTTTACGATATCCACGTGAAACTGGGAGACGCATGGGTGCTTTCGGGGGTGAGCGTTGAGGCAAAGCCCGACGAGTTCGTCGCGCTGGTGGGTGCCAACGGGACAGGCAAGACAACCCTTTTAAAAGTTGCCAACGGGATGCTCCGCCCGTCAAAGGGTATGGTAAAGATGCTGGGGCGGGAGTTGTGGCACGCAGCCAATGGAAATAACGGCGTACGAAAAGAAGTGGGATTCGTGCCGCAACGGTCTGCCTCCAGGCATTTCCCCATGCGCGTGGATGAGGCAGTGCTGATGGGGCGCTACGGCAAAATAGGGTTACTGCGTAAGCCATCCAGAGATGACCGGGACATAGCGCAAGAGGCTCTGGAAGTCGTCGGCATGCAGCGTTTCGCGGCTAAGCTGATCCACGAGCTTTCGGGAGGCGAGCAGCAGAAGGTGGCACTGGCGCGCGCGCTTGCACAGGAGCCCTCGATACTGCTTCTTGACGAGCCCACTACATATCTCGACGCCGATTCGCAGTCTGATATCATGGAGACGATCTACAGATTGCATAGGCAAAGGGGCCTCACCACCCTGCTCGTGACCCATGACTCCTACTGGGTCGAGCAGTACAGCAATAAGGTTTACCTTCTGAAAGACGGAAAGAGTCAGCTGATCAGGCAGAATACATGACCTGGTTCGGCTCGCTCAGCTTTCCTTTTATGCAGCACGCCCTTATGGGGGTCCTTTTTGCAGGGATAGCCTTTCCCCTGATCGGCGTATTTATCATCTCGCTCAACCTGATTCCGCTGCGTTTTGCCATGATGCACGTGGCGTTGCTCGGAGGAGCACTCGGCCTCTTTCTGAGGGTAGACCCCATGGTGGCAGGTCTGCTGCTCTGCGCACTTTCTGCACTGGCTCTGGGCCCGGTATCTGAAAAAACAAAGATAGGCCTGGGCACTATATCGGGTTATTTCATGACGTTGACCCTAGCCTTATCCTTCATATTGTTCTACAAAGGCAAGATCAACGTTATTCAGGCCTTCAGCATCCTCTGGGGTAACATCTTCGCGCTCACCGCCTGGGACCTCGTGGCCGTTGGGGGTGTGAGTCTCTTCGTTCTTTGCATCATCTTCCTCTTTTTTAAAGAGATACAGGCGATCCTCTACGACAGAGAGATAGCGCTCGCCGTAGGCATCCCCGAGAAGGCGCTTTACTATCTGATCGTTTTCATGCTGGGACTGACTATCGCAGTGTCGATGCGTATGATCGGCGCGCTGCTGGTTGATGCATTTGTGCTTTTGCCTGCAATGGCAGCGGGCATGATCGCCCGAAGCCTGAAACAGTCATTTATCCTTTCCTCGCTCTTCGGGCTTGTATCGGGTGTGAGCGGACTCTATGTATCCTTCCGCTTTGATATGCCCGCGAGTTCCACAATCATACTGGCGGCATCGCTCATCGTTGCTGTGTGTATGATCTTTGGCAGGGGGTTCAGCCATGCTTGATGCCGAGTCGTCTTTAACCGTATACCTTCGTTGCTGCTGCGTCGCCCGATCAAATCCGACTCGGCATCAACCTTCCACGAAATATTATAAAGGGCTTGCGCTCTTTTTCAGCGCGCTGGCTCTTCTTACGTTGTCAACCGTTGCGACGGCGGCGGGAGAGGTCGTCGTCGCCTCAACATCCCTCACCGGTGCAATTGCAAGGGCTGCAGGCGCGACTGAGGTGAGAGTGCTCACGCCTGCAAACGCGAGCCATCCGCCTGAATATGACCTGAAACCTTCAGATCTTTTGAAGCTTGAAGGCGCTCGTGTGGTTGTTTATGCAGGCTATGAAAGGATGGTGTCCCGGCTTGTCGAGACCGCTCGTGACAGAGGAATTATTGCCGTACAGGTCGATACGACTCTTTCGCCTGAAACATTGATCGCGCAGGTGCGAAACGTTGCGGCCGCCCTGAAAACAGAGAAGGAGGCAGGTTCGTGGGGAAAGGGTTTCCTTCAAGCACTTAGCGCACTTAAAGCAAAGCTGGCTCCGGTTGCCGGAAAGCGCGCCGTGGTGCACTGGCACGCCAGAGCTTTTTCTTCATGGGCCGGGCTTAACGTGGTTCAGGTTGTTCCTTTAGGAGAATTAACGCCAAAGGTCATAGCCGATTCAGTTGCCCAGAAGCCTGATGTCGTCGTGGATATCCTCCATTCGCCCGTCGCCAAAACGATCGCGGAGAACGCAAAATGCAAATACGTGCAGATAATAAATTTCCCGGGAGTGGAGAATACCGCAAGCCTCACGGACATATTCGAATACAATACGAACCAGATGCTGAAAGCCTTCGTTAGTAGCAAGTAAACAGTAAGCAGTAACAGCGAAAACGAACACTTAACCGATGTTTCGTTCTCCTACTGCCTACTGCCTACTGCTGACTGTTGACTAATGTTACTTTGCCGGGACCCACATCTGGTGGGACTGGACGTACTTGTCGCCCACCCACTGGCCGGGAACAGTCACCCATTCGCCTGGAGTAGACTGCTGGGTCTGTGCCTGAGGTACCTGCGCATAGGGCGAGGCCGGGCTTTGATACACGTAGCCCTGGGGCTGCTGAGGCGGATACGCATATACGGGTTGAGGATAAGCATAGACAGGCGCCGGATAAGCATAGACAGGCGCCGGCGGGTAATAATAGTACGGATAAGGATAGGGATAAGGACGGGAGATAGCAGCGCCGAACAGAGCACCGCCAAAGAAGGCCGCACCAGGCACCCACCAGTTGTTATAGTAATAGCTGTTAGCGTGGGCGCGTTGCGGCAAGCCTATGGAAAGAATAAGCGCAAGCACCAGCACGATAAGAATCGATTTCTTCATGCTAACCTCCCTGGCCGTCTCATCTGCCACTAACATAATAATCCGTCAGAGGGTTTGCCACTCTTCCAGAGCACGGTTGCATCGTCTCATTGGGCAAGCGATTTTGTATCTAAATATCGGTTGTCTCTTTCAGCGCGATAGCTGCGGTCCATCAGCACAAAGACGATACTTACCAGCAGAAAAACAGCCGCGAGTACCATGAACGAGAATTCGTCGTAATCGGTTCTTGTCGGATAAAAGAGGGGCCTTAGTTGACGCAGATTCACTGCCTGTACGAGCATGATGGCGAAACCCGCAGAGCAGAACCTCGCTACCCTTGCGCGTTCCTTCAACGTAACGCGGCTGAAAGAAAAACCCTGGAACAATCCTCTCCAACCCTTTAAAGAAGCTCTATCCGGAAACACCTGTGGAATATTGAAGCTGTCATCCTGAAATGAATCGCGATATTTAGAAGCGAGAAACTTTTCTTCGTTCCTTATGGTCGGCCCATACGCCCAGAAAAACAGAAGAGGATATGCTGCGATCAGGTAAGGATTGCCACTCAGAACACAGAAGCTTGAATCGATCAGGTAATTGGCAAGATAGTAAGGATGCCGGACTATGGCGTATATCCCCCTGTCGCAAAGAACCACATTGCGTATGAGCACGCCTTTGGCGACAATATGCAGAAAACAACCTATGGCAAGCAGGCAGAAACCGACAGCCTCAGCGGCGACACTAAGGTTGAAGATCGCAGATGATACGAAGGAACAGATAATAACTATATCCCGCAGGTTGCTCCTGGTAAGAAGATTCTTTTTGTCTTTCATAGGCAGCACCGTCCTAAATAGGGTTTGTTCTTGTCGAGCGTGTTAGAAGACCGCCCGTGGCACTCATTTGCCCAGGTAGACGAGATCGGTTGGGGCAAACTTGTCTCCCTTCTTCGATCTCGCCAACGACGCATCTGCGCCTACGAACTCTACGACCTCAATTTCTCCCCTGTAATCTCCCTTCATTTTTCCGAGGGAGGTCTTGGTTGTCGCGTCCACAACCTCACCACCGGACGCATAGACCTCGAGAGTGTCTCCTCTTTCCAGCCCGGACAACTTGCCTGCATTGATGAAAATTTTACCCTGTTGTGTCGAGGCAACACGTGCGTGCCAATCCAGCGAGGAGATGATTTTCGCAATATCCTGCGCTATCGGTTCGATGCCAAGGTCTATCACCTTGTTGCTCTCTGCAGGAGAAGTAGCGCCCTGCTCCTTTGTCAGGAAAGCGCCATTTCCCGTTAACTGCCTCAGAATCAACCCTGTTTCTGCATTGTAGATAGTAAATGAAATTTTCTTGTTCGCAGTGCCCGGCGTGTCAAAGACAGTGCCCTGCACGACGGCTTGTATACCCTGGACTTCATCAAGGCCCCTCATGGCTGTGGGTTGAGCAACGTCACCGCGAAACCCTATGGACTGGGGATCGATGCACAGGATGACGCCCGTGTTTTCCAGATTTACTATGAGTCTGGCGGTGACACGTTCAGCGATTTGTTGGGATTGAGGATCAGTCGCGCCAGCCATCGGTAAAACAAGCACGCGACGCTTCAATTTAGGAGCGGGATTGATCGAACCGGGCCGTGCGACTCCTCCAATTGAAGCAGTGCTGACGGAACCCGCCGCAGACCCTTTGGGCGGAGTTGGCTGCGAAGGTATCCCCATTTTCTTATTGTACTCGGCCTCAAGCTTGTCAAGCCTTGCTTTCAGGGCATTTTCCTTTTCTGAGGGAACCGGTGCCCGAAATGCAAAATCATCGAGTGTATCAGGTCCGTACTGATCTCTGCGCAGCCACACATACAACGGTTCCTGTGGATTTTGCATATACTTCGGGTTTTTACCGTAGATATACTCGACACCGTCTATGACCCGTACGTCACCCTTTTGAGGCTCTGGTGGAAAAGGGGTTTTGCAGGATACGAGAAGAAGAAGGGCAAGCAGTGGGATCAGAATGCGCCGGCGCTTCCCATTCCGGGACCCAACAAACGTCAACCAACCTGAACTGGTCATATGCAGCTCCTTGTCATGCTTTCGCCGGGCACCGCGGCCAACCGGCGCCCGGAAATTATTATAGCATATTACCGGTGCTGCATTTCGGGTGAAGCAGTTTATTCGCTGCGGCCTGGTCCCATACCGCCGTACCCCATATGCGGCGCCATCATTCCATGTCTCATTCCGTCACCCATTCCGCCTCCCATTCCATGATGGCCGGTTACGGGTAGAATACTGTCGAGTTTCTGAATCTGCTCCGCTGTAAGGATCTTTCTCCACTCGATCTTCATCTGCGCTCTTTTGTCCATGAGTTGTTGTGTCAGCGAGCTTATTTCTTTCTGCTTTGCCATGAGCGTCGCTTCGTTTACCTTAGGATCTGTAAAGAGTTTTCGCATCTCCGTTCTTTTTATAGCCAGATCATACCTCAGGTCGTGTGTTTCGTTCCGATAGCGGCCCCTCAGTTCCCGCATCTTGTTTATCTGTTCCGGCGTGAGGCCGAGGTAGGATACCATACGCTGCCGTGCTCCAAATCCAGGGCCGCGCCAGCCATGCATAGGCCCAGGCGGAGCTTTGGGGGTAGCGTATTGACCCACAGGAGCCTGGCCGGGAGGCGTCGGACCTGTATCAGTCGGCGCTGCAAAGACACCGGTCACAAAAAAAGTCGAGAATAGCACAGCCGCAATCAGAGACCACGTTTTCATGTTTCCCTCCTTATTTGAATTCCATCGTACGTTTTCTTCTCTTCCATCTTCCGAGCCTAAAGGACGGGCTTCCCCCCTTCGGGGACTTCGCATCTTCCAAGCGAGCGGTCTGCCCTCTTGGTCTCGAAGCCGGACGGCACGGGCGGTGACGGTATCGATAAGGGTTGGGGGGGTGTCACCGCCCGATTGCCGGAAGGGTCCGGTATGTGTAATCTCGGTGTTGAATATTGTCGCTCGTTGGACCATATACTTCATTAAGTCGTGGGCGATTAGAAAAAGGTTACAACCATGATTGGACGTACTGTTGTAACTTTTCTCTTTTGGTTTGCGACTTTAGGTTAGGACACACGTAATGTCACGTTGTGTAACGTTACATGACGAATGAGCCGGAATCTCGAGAAGATGGAAATCGCTTCAACTTTGATGACGGGACTCGTGGTTTGAAGCGTCAAACCGATTCAGATAGAATGGTTTAGACGGGGTTGTCATGGCTATGCCGTGCAGAGTCGAGGCGCCCTGCGATGAGACTGAAAGGTACGGCGTGGTGATAGACAGCCGCAGTCCGGATGATGATGAACTGATAATACGTCAGGTTGTCGCCGGCAACGTGAACGCTTTTGAGAGCCTGATGAAACGATACCAGCACATTGTTCTGGCCATCGTTAAGAAACATGTACCTTACGATGAGATAGAAGAGACGATGCAGGACGTATTCGTGAGGAGCTTCCAGTCATTGCCGACATTCAAGGGCAAAAGCTTCGGCCATTGGCTCTCTGTGATTGCGGTCAGGACCTGCTATGATTTCTGGCGTGAGCATTACAAGTCCCGCGAACTGCCGATGAGTTCCCTCACGGAAGAGCATGAAGCATGGTTGAATGCGGCTCTGTACGACAACTCAAGCCGGTCCTTCAATGAGGCGGGCCTGCAGAAGGAGGCTCGGGAAGTGTTGGACTGGGCCCTGGATAGATTGTCTGCTGAGGACAGAATGGTACTTGAGCTGGTCTATCTTGAGGGGCATTCTCTCAAGGAAGCTGCCATCCTTCTGGGCTGGAGCACGGCAAACGTGAAAGTGCGGTTATTTCGCTCCCGCAAGAAGCTGCGGGCGTTGCTCACGGGGGCGGCCAAACACAAAAGGAGTGATACATGAAACTCTCCGGAAAGGAGCTGGAGAAGCTCACAGGAATATTGCGGGAGGCATACCGGGCGAAGGAAAGATTGCCAGTGGGAGAGCAATGGCAGGACAGCGTCATGGTGCGCATCCGCCACATGGGTACCTGTAGCTCTGCGCCCGGGTATCTGCCCACCTTCGAGCATCTTGTCTGGCGGCTTGCGCCTGCCACCTCATTATTAATGGCAGTGCTCGCTGCTCTTTCATTCGCTATGAATGCGCTTTTTGAGTATGATATCGTGCAGTTGGTTCTAACGGCGGTGGAAGACTCAGCACTGGTGCACCTGTTCGGGGTATAAGGAGGGCGCATGAATAAAGGGAAGCTCATAGTCGGGGTAGCGCTCGTGTTCATCGTCGGTGTTCTGGTCGGCTCAGTAGGCACCCGGCTCTATTTCCAGCGTCACCATTCTTTCTTTCCGGGCGAGCACGGCAGCAGAACGGCTTTCATCATGAAAAGGCTCTCGAAGGATCTCAGCCTCACGGAGGAGCAGAAAGTCGCGGTGCAAAAAATTGTCGAGCAGACAGAAGAGAAGCTCCGTGAATACTTTCTCCAGAGACGACCGGAAATAGATAGCATTATGGATGACGGCTTCTCGCAAATCAGACAAGAGCTTAATGATGAGCAAAAGAAGAAGCTCGACGAACTGAGGGAACGATTCGAGAGACGTCGCCACGCGAGAGAGGGAGCGTTCCTCAAACCGCCCCGAGAAAAGGATAAGTTCTAAATCCTAATCTCGAAATCCTAAAGAATATCATCACAATCCAAGATGGAATATTGTGGAGTATACTGCCTATCGGGTGAAGGAGAGTGGCCATTTAGTCATCAGGGGTTTCTTGGATGATGGTCTCTCTCTGTTTCCCCACCCTGGGGATGAGCGAACTCAGTAAAATAAGACCTGCTGCTCCAAGCAATACCGCAGAGATCGGACGATACAAAAAGACCGAGAAATTGCCGCGAGAAGCAAGCAATGACTGGCGCAATGCTGTTTCCATGATCGGACCGATAACCATGGCAAAGAGCAGGGGGGCGGGCTCGAAACCCGTCTTGCGCATCACGTAGCCGATCACGCCGAAAATAAGCATGATCAGGATTTCATAGGCGTTGTTATTCACGGTGTAGACGCCTATCAAACAGAAGAGCAGGATCAGCGGGAAGAGTATGCCGTAGGGAATCTTAAGGAGCCGGACCCAGACGGGAATAAGCGGAAGGTTGAGCACCAGAAGAATAACATTCCCTACATACATGGACGTGATGACACCCCAGAAGACTTGCGGATGCTCACTGACCAGAAAGGCGTTCGGCTTGATGCCGTGGATCATCATCGCCCCTATCAAGAGGGCCATGATGACATTGGACGGAATACCCAGAGAAAGAAGCGGGATCATGGCGCCGCCCGTGGCCGCGTTGTTGGCGGTCTCAGGGCCTGCAACGCCGGCTATCGCTCCATTACCGAAAGTCTCGGGATGGCGGGAGATACGTTTCTCTGTGGCGTAGGAAGCGAAAGAGGCCATAATAGCGCCACCACCCGGAAGAATGCCCAGAAAGAAGCCCATCACAGAACCTCTCATGATAGGACCGAATGACTCGGCCCAATCCTTTCGTGTGGGCAGGAGACCTTTTATCTTGCTCTTGAAAATGTCGCGGACCTCTGTCTGTTCCAGGTTAACGAACACTTCGGTTACGCCGAACAATCCCATCGCAACAGGAACGAGGCCCACACCGTCCATCAGCGTCAGTGTGCCGTAAGTAAAACGTTGTACTCCGTAAATGGTGTCAATCCCTATTGTTCCTATAAAAAGTCCGAGTCCCGCTGAAATAAAACACTTCAGCATGGATCCTTTGGAAAGGAACGTCAGGATGACGATACCGAGGAACATGAGCGCGAAGTATTCGGGAGGACCGAACCTGAGAGCAAAACGCGCAAGCAAAGGGCCAAGCAGCATCAGACCCACGACGCTCAGTGTTCCACCTATAAACGAGCCGAAAGCAGAGATGCCCAGTGCAGGCCCTGCCCTGCCCTGACGTGCCATCTTGTAGCCATCGAGGCAGGTAACTACGGACGATGCCTCGCCGGGTATGTTGACGAGGATGGATGTGGTGGAGCCTCCGTACTGCGCGCCATAGTAAATCCCTGCGATCATGATTATTGCCGCTTCCGGTCTCAGGCTGAACGTGATGGGCAGCAGAAGCGCAATCGTCGCAGCAGGACCGAGGCCAGGCAGAACCCCCACCAGTGTTCCGAGAAGAACGCCAATAAAACAGAAAAGAAGGTTCACCGGAAGGAGCGTGACACTGAAACCGAGATAAAGGTTATGCAGCAACTCCATAGTCAGAACCCGAAAACGCCTCGCGGAAGATTACTCTTAAGAAGCACCTCAAAGAGAAGATATGCCAAGCCTATGCAGACGAAAGCCGACGAGAAGGCCAGATACCACCGCTGACGTCCCACCCAGAAGAACAGGAAAAACATGAGAAGGAAACTGACGATGACGAAGCCCAGATATTCCAGAAGGAGAAAATAGGCGACGAGCGAGGCAAAGAGCAGCAGCATCCTTAGGACGGCTGAAAAAGGAACAGCATCTTCCTCGCCTTCCTTTTTCCCTCCCCCGATCATCAATATAAGTGCGAGAAGGACGAGCACTCCGGCGATAAGCGCAGGGAAAAAGCCGGGCCCCGGCGCATGCAGCGTGCCAATGGAAAGGCTCCGGCCCTGCCAGAAGATCGCGAATCCGAGAAGAAAGACTACAAGTCCGCTTAGTCTGTTCACAGTAATTTTCAGATGTCCGTTATGTGAGCACGATGTTGAATACGCATTGCAGGTTTCGCTTTTATGATCCCCTCTGCAATTGGCTAAGCAGCCTGCGCACTTTATCCTCTTTTTACACATGCTTGTCAAGGAAAATGAGCGGCAAAACGGACACAGGGCGAATGTCCTGAAGGACACCTGCAACAAAATCCCTGCAACAAAATCCGTTGACTGAGTTGGGTCAGTATGCTACATTCGCTCGATATGCTGTGCCAGGAGGCATAGCGGTTCGCTGAAGCTCGGAGAAAGGAGACAAAGAAGATGCTGCAGGTTACAAAGAATCTTTATGTAGAGACAGGCATGACCGCATGCAACCTGGGGTTCGTGACCACCAAGGCAGGGGTGGTCATGATCGACACGCCGATGAAACCGACGGACGCGGTAAAATGGCGTAACGAGGCTGTCAGCAAGGGAGAGATACGCTATCTCATCAACACCGAAGAGCACCCCGATCACTGGCAGACCAGCCATTTCTTCCCCGGCGTCCTGATTACTTCCAAGGCAACGAGGGACAAACTCGCGGAGGTGCCTCTAGCCAGAGTGCTCGATACGGTCAAGAATATGGATCCGGCAGCTGCACCTCTCATGGAAGGATACCGGGTGAGGCTTGCGGATATTGCTATTACTGACAACACGGATCTTTATGTGGGTGATCATACGATAAAACTGTTTCGTCTGCCAGGCCATTCTGACGGTGGTATTGGCGTGTATATTCCTGAGGAGCGAGCGGTCTTTACCACGGATATCGTATTTCAGAAGAAGAAATCATGGCTGCACGAGTCTCAACCCGAACAGTGGATTGCATCTCTTAAAAAACTCGGCGAACTGGATGTAGAGGTTGTGGTCCCCGGGCACGGTGAGCTTTGCAAGAAAGACTACCTTAAGGAGCAGTCCGGTATTGTGGAGCAGTGGATTGAAGCGGTGAAATCGGCCATCAAGAAGGGCTGGAGCGTGGAAGAGGCCGGTGAGAGAATAAGCTCGCCTGACCCCTACCCGAAACAGCCTAATACACCAATGACAGAGCCGGAATTGAATAGGGCGATAGTAGCTCGACTCTATCACCTTTACTCGTAGGGTTAATTAGCCTTCACGTGCATACCGTCGTTGTCGCTATGTCGCTCTTTTCCTCGACGTACTTTAGTACGCCTGCGGCAAGCTCCTCGCTGCCGCACGGGGTATCCAGGCGAAGGCTGGGTCGGGCCCATGAATTCTAATTAACCCTAGATAGGCCACGTGTACAGGGATACGGGACAGGTATGCAGCGACGGCGTATCATTATACTTGGCATAGGACACCTGGCGACCGACATCAGCCAGGGGGCTCTGCCAGCCCTCCTTCCCTTCCTTATTGTGCAGTATCATCTTTCGTACAGTGCTGCTGCGGGTATCGTTTTTGCCGCCAACATTTTTTCTTCTCTCATGCAGCCGCTTTTTGGCCATTTTGCTGACCGGCTTTCGAAGATTTGGCTTATACCGGCGAGCATGCTGGTTACCGGTGCCGGGACCGCGCTGATCGGTGTAGCACCCAGTTACTGGTATATTTTTGCGGTTGTCGCAGTGGTCGGGATCGGGCTTGCGGCTTTCCATCCGGAAGCAGCCCGCCTCGTGAATCGAGTTGCCGGTAAGAACAAATCAAGCGGGATGGCCATATTTACCACGGGCGGGCAGCTCGGGTTTGCAGCCGGACCGCTACTCACCACCACCGTCGTTCTCGCGTGCGGTCTCAAGGGTACGCTTTTACTCATTCTTCCTGTAGTCATAGCTGCCATATTCCTGGTGCCCATGATCAGTCGTCTGTCGAAAGAGGACCTGAAAAGAGCTGAGGCAGGCGCTCTCCCGCTGCGGGCAGAAGAGGCAGACCAGTGGAAGGCCTTTACGATACTCATGATAGTGATTATTATCAGATCTGTTCTCTTTTACGGACTTAATACCTTCCTGCCGCTGTATTGGCTCAATGTCCTTCACCAATCCAACGCTGCTGCAGGTACCATACTCACCGTCTACTTTTCCTGTGGCGTGTTCGGTACTCTGCTCGGCGGCAGGCTGGGGGACCTGATCGGCTATCGCAGGATAGTCCTGATCAGCCTTATCGTCGTGACATTCGTGCTGCCTGTATTTCTGCTCCTGGGTGATGCGCGGCTGGCTACCATGGCAGTGATACCTATTGGCTTTATTCTTTTTCTCTCTTCCAGTACGGTGATCGTGATGGGGCAGTGGTACCTGCCCAATCATATCGGGTTCGCGTCGGGTGTAACCCTTGGCCTTTCCATCACTGCTGGCGGGACAGCAGCGCCTTTGCTCGGTAAAATAGCTGACCTCTACGGAATCCCATCGACCATGTGGACTCTTACCTGCCTGCCGGTGATCTGCGCTGTTCTCATGGCTCTTCTCCCGCGGTCAAAACCTTCGGTTGCCCATGGATAAATCCCCAGAGAAGCCTGTGTCGTTCGGCTTCAGAAAAGTCTCCGAAGCTAAAAAGCGAGAGCTTGTCGACAAGCACTTTGATTCTATCGCGTCCAAGTATGATTGGATGAATACCGTCTTGAGCTTTGGCCTGCATTACCTGTGGAAGAGGAGAGCAGTGCGTATGTCAGGGATAAAGGCGGGCGATTTCGTACTCGATGTCTGCGGCGGCACTGCAGACCTCGCACTCCTTGCAGCCAACATAGTCGGCAACGCAGGCCTCGTCACTGTCTACGACATCAACCGGGCGATGATGAAATTCGGACAGGTTAAGGTTGCAGCGCACGGTCTTTCCGGGCGCGTCTGCTTTGTCCAGGGAGATGCGGAGCGTATATCCTTTCCCGGCGATTCTTTTGATGCAGTCATGGTGGGCTTCGGGATACGCAATTTCGTCCACCTGGAGAAAGGCCTCGGGGAGATGCACCGTGTGCTCAAAAAAGGGGGCTGTTTTACTATCCTTGAGTTTTCCAGACCTGATCCTGCGTGGTTCAGGGCGCTTTACCATTTCTACTCCTTTGTCATAATGCCTCTCGCGGGACAGCTCCTGGCCGGGACGCGCCAGGCGTACACGTATCTGCCCGAATCTATCCGCCTTTTTCCGCTTCCTGATGAACTTTCGAGAATCCTGCGGAATATAGGTTTTTCGAACGTGACGTATAAGCGACTCACGAACGGTATAGCGGTAGTCCATCGCGCTGAGAAGGGACAATAATTTTATCGCAGATGTTCGCAGATGAAAGCAAAGAGAGATGTTCGCAGATGAGTATACCGTGGACAGCATTGCGATACTGCGGCAATGCTCTCCGCACTTCGTCGCTCCCGCGAGGTACCCCACACTCCCGCCGCGGCGGGATCGGGGTTGACCGGAGATGTCGTTCTATCACAGCTCCGGTCAAAAGGAACTATCCGCCTTTATCGCAGTTCTTATCCGCTCTTATCTGCGATAAAAATGAGGATTAGTTAAATGGGCAAAAGATGTTAACAGCCGAAGAGACATCGGCGAAGCTGAATTGGGGCGAGCGCCTTGCGGTGAATACTCCCCTACGCGTGCTGCAGCAGTACTTCGAAGTAAGCTGGATGGCGAAGGTGTGCTCTGCGAGAGGCTTTGCGCGGGCGCTGGAGGTGGGCTGCGGCCGCGGCGCAGGAGCGCGTCTCATAAGGAAGAGATTCGAACCAGCGGACCTTCACGTCACCGATCTGGATCTCGAGATGATGCAAAAGGCATCAACGTATCTCACGGAAGGGGAATTGGCGGGGATCCATCTCTGTGCAGCAGACCTGCTTGCGCTACCCTACCCCGCGGGTTCAATGGACGCTGTTTTCGGTTTCGGTGTTCTGCACCATATTCCCGATTGGCTCGCTGCCCTCAGAGAAGTGGCGCGCGTGCTGCATGCAGGCGGATTCTACTTTCTTGAAGAGCTTTACCCCACGCTCTATCAGAATTTTGTTACGCGCCATATCCTGGTTCATCCCCGCCGGAATCGTTTTGCAGGCGCTGATCTCAGGTTTGCCCTGGAAGAGGTGAAGCTGGCACTCATTGCAGAATGGGAAGTGAGGTATGTAGGCATCCTCGGCGTGGCACAAAAGATAGAATGAACACCACACCCATTTGCGGTCTAAAGTGGCCGCACTTCGTGAGCGTAACTCACTGGCCTTTGCAGGAAAAAACAAAGTTGCAATTCTTGACCTGAAATTAAAGGCTGCTGTACAATATTCAGAAGCGACAGAATCTCAGCATCCGGTGGAGGCATGATCATGGTCAGATCCAGAGAAAAAAATAGCCTGATACTGGCAGTGGCACTCTTATCGACTGCCCTGCTTCTGGGGAGCTGTACCAGCATCAAGTATTCCTATGAGCCGGCGATAGGTTTCTCCGGATTCAAAAGCTATATGTGGACACCGTCATCTGTATTTTATGGTGGACAGGACCTTCTCCTTGAAGCAAATGTACAGGTTCTTGCGGATCAGGTACTTGGCCAGAAAGGCCTTACCAGGGTGGCCGACCAGCCTGATCTGCTGATCGCCATCACTTACGAACCCGAGCTCGGTTACGCTCAGTATGGTTACCAGGTCCGGATGCTCACGTTGAACATGTACAAAGCAGACAAGAAGGAATTGGTCTGGCGGGGTACCGCTTCCGGCAGCATTCACACCGATGCCGCCTCCGGGGATCTGAAGCACGCTGTGCAGGGTATTCTTTCCAACTTCCCTCCCAAATAAGGTTTTAAATCTCTAGCGTCTGAAGCGCGACAGGCTGAGTACGCTTTTTTACCCGCGCGTCCCTAAGCGGACGTAGCTTCTTGAGGCCGGGATATGGTAGCTTGATATGTTTTGCTGGAAGAGGGCCGTCATAACCAAAAGTCTCATGTTTCCGCCGGAAAGGCGCTCCTGTGCGCTATTACAGGATTCTTCTGGTTTGCGCAGTATATCTACATCCCTTTTCTGACGCCCTATCTCTTCACGCTCTCTATGACAGGCACGGTAGTCGGCCTCATTGTAGGAGCCTATGGCATTACACAACTCGTCCTCAGGATCCCTCTGGGCATTACTGTCGACATGGTGAGAAATCACAAATTGTTCATCGTGATCGGTACGTTCCTCGCCGGGATCTCATCTCTGGGTATGATCATTTCGCCTTCACCGTTACTGCTTTTCGTTGCAAATGCCACCTCGGGAGCAGCCTCATCGACGTGGATATCCTTTACCGTCCTCTACGCGACCTATTATGAAAAATCAGAAGGCGCTAAAGCCATCGGAACAATAAATATCTTCACGAACGCCGGGAGATTTGCGGCATTTATCATCGGAGGCATTCTTTTTGAACGTGTCGGCATCCGCGGACTTTTTGTGGTGAGTTTTATTTCAGGCGTGATCGGCAGTGCTCTTGCGCTCTTCATCAAGCACGAACGGGAGGCAGCCCGTTTCAACATCAGCGTAGGAAGTCTGGTCACTGTCATGAAAGAGAAGAGGCTTCTTTTCTTCTCAGGAATGTGCGCTCTTGCGTACCTCGTGGTGTTCGGAACCGTGTACTCCTTTACGACCAGCACGGCGAAAAACCTTGGCGCCGCAGGAATGGAGCTTGCGTTATTCGCGGTGCTGTTCAGCGCCGCAGCCATGGCTGGTTCCTATTTTGTCGGGACGAGGACTGCCCGGAAGATGGGCGACGCATACGTGCTCCTGCTTGCCTTCCTGCTTCTGGGAATCTATTGCATCGGTATCGCCTTCTCCGCTTCCGTACTTCCTTTCTTTCCTCTCCAGGTCGTTGCCGGTCTGGCCAATGGGGTACTTATCTCTTCGCTCATGGCGAATGCGGTCAGGCATGTCGACGACAGCAGGAAATCGACCGCCATGGGTTTCTATCAGTCGGTATACTGCCTCGGGATAACCTTTGGCCCGGTTCTGATGGGCTTCCTGGTCGATCACGCTTCGACCCGTGCTTCATTCATGGTTATGGCTTTTATCCCTCTTGCCTGTGCTGCTCTGATTCCGCCGGCGTACAAATCACACTTGCTCGGTCGAAGCAAGGGTTGATGTACTCCAAGGCCAGTCGGAGGCCGGGCACGCGAGAAGCAGCAACAGATTCAAAGGTCGGCCCCATAACGAACGGAGGTATCACAATGAAGAAATCACTCGGTCCGAAAATCTTAGTGGGTGCAACGCCGGTGTGGGTTGTGGGTACATACGACAAAGAAGGCAGGCCGAACCTGATGACGGCGGCCTGGGCGGGAGTCTGCTGTTCTGATCCTCCCTGTGTCGGGATCTCGCTGAGGAAAGCAACCTATACACATGGAAGTCTTAAGGGGAGCAATGCCTTTACAGTGAGTCTTCCCTCAATGGCGTATGTGAAGGAAACCGATTATGTTGGTATCGCTTCCGGAAGGAATACCGACAAATGGCAGGTTGCCGGTCTGACTCCGGTGCGAAGCGACGTTGTTGATGCGCCTTACGTGGCAGAGTTCCCTCTCGTCTTTGAGTGCAAACTTCTTCATGTTCTCGAGCTGGGGCTCCACACGCACTTCATCGGCGAAGTCCTTGATGTCAAGGCTGAGGAATCGGTACTTACAGGAGAGGGAATACTGGAAATCGAGAAGGTAGAACCCTTTTTGTATATACCTGGTAACCGCACGTACTTCGGGATCGGCCGGTACCTCGGAAAGGCGCATTCCATTGGTGCAGGCCTGGCAAAAAAATGAGGTCGTGCGGAGCTATCTCTTCTCCACCGGAAATGTGAGTGTCCCGCCGAAATAGCCGATGGTTATGGCAAGCGGTCCGAGGGCAAAGACAAGAACCAAATAGAGTACCCCACTCCCTTGGAAACTGTTGAGAATAGCGGGGGCCGACAGGCGCCACACAAAGGTGACGACCGCGTCTGCAAGCATGATGCAGGAGAGAACTATCTTTATCGTTACCTGGCGTACAGGTTTGGCGAGGTAATTGAGCCACCAGGTAAAAAAGCCCGTTGCCATGGACAACAGCGAAAAAAGAATTCCGGCACCGGCACAATGAAGCGCCGTGGTCTCAAACGAAGGCACTCCGGTAACCAGGTAGAGCAGGTAGAATCCCGAAACTCCTGTCATGAACGCGACGGGGAAATGAACCGTGGCCGGATGCGGATGACGGCGAAGAATGGGATAGCGGGTAAGCAGGGTAACAAGGCACGCCGGCATTGGGCGTTGTGCCGGCGTGGCTGGTTTTAGAGAGCCGATCTCCGGATAGCGGTCCAACACGTCGAGGCCGTGCGGCGCTGCTTCTATCTCAGCAGTGAGATCAGCGCCGGCAGCGTGCCTCCCCATGTGGACGCCTGTTTGCCACAGCTTGCTTTTGCTGACGTCGATTACCCTGCCTTTGTAGGCTATGTAGACAGGGTTCCCCTCTTTGCCGTTGCTCCTGGAGAGTGTCTCTGCATCGATCTCTTTCATGGTGATCAGGATATCTGCCATGATATCATGTGCGCCAGCAGCACGGCAAGCAGGGAAAGGGGATAGAGGCTTGCTTTGGCAAAGAGCGTATCAACGTCTCTCATCGATTCGCTGCGGCAGGCCTGGTAAGCAGGCTCAGCAAGGAGAACCAGCCCGAACAGGAGACTGCCTCCTGCACAAAATATGGAAAATTGACCGGTGGCTGTGGAAAGCATGTACATGCCGAGAAGGACAGCGATGATCAGTGACATTAAAATAAGCGAAGACGTGACCCTGGAGCCGCATCTGACGGGGATGGTCTTGTGTCCCAGTTCAGAATCCTCGTCGATGTCGTGCCAGTCAGCGGGCAGGTTCTGGCCGCCGATTTCCCAGAAGAAGAGCCACAGGAAGAGGAGAAGGAGGAAGACAGGCGACGGTGTTGGGTCGACAGCGAATACAGCAGCTATGCCGCCGAGCGTTTTGACGAGACCGCTCACGAGCACGCGAAGATAACTTACCTTCAGCATGAGGCAGTAGGTCGCCTCCAGTACAACGCCTCCGAGGAAAAGCAGAGCGCATACAGGACCAAGCAGTGAGGCGCCTACCAGCGCTGTCAGCGCCCAGAAGGCAGCCCACACAAGCCCTTTCCGAAAGCTGAGCGCTCCTTGAGCCATAGGGTGGCGCAGGAAAACCGTGTCGAGATAATCGCGAGCATCCTTTATAACGCCAGTACGCACGCGTTCCATGTCGCTCCGATAATCGACAAGGTCATTGAGCGCATAGACAGCCGTGTATCCTGAAAAAGCAGTGAGAAGACCAACGGTCACGATCCAGGGAGAAGGAAACGCTCCGAGCCAGAGGAGAGCCGATAACGCTGGCGTGGCCAGGTCCAATAAACCGTGGGTCGTACGGGAGAGGGCCAGGAAGAGTTTTACATTCGATAGAAATGATCGTGACTGGAGAGTCTCTTTTTTCACGCTAATCTCCGCTCAGCGAAAAAAACAAAAGAACTGGTAAAAATAAATGACGGTAAAGCCGAAGAGAATATGGCCCGTGAGGCCCGCGATGAAGCCCCAAACGCCCATAATGTTGCTCATGTAGATTCCTGGAGCGGGAACAGCACCTGCGCGGATACCCGCGTGCACCGCAGGGGCTGCGCCTATCACAATCCCCGCGATCAGCCAGTGCACGATCCCAGCGATCAAACTATACAGGTAAAAATCGGATGGTCTTAAGCCCATATTCCAGACGGCTACGTAGATCAGCGCCAATACGCATCCGATGGCGAAATGGAGAAACCATCCCAGCGCTGCATTGGGTTCAGACGAGAACAGGGTGCTCAGGTAGCGAACGGTGTTCATAACATTGAGCGTTGAAAGTCTGGCAAAAACAGCGAAGATGCCGGCGGCTATGAGCCCCGCTATGATTGCCCCGTGAATGCTCGTGAATGTTTCAGCCATAACTTCCCCTCGTGCATTTTACGGCCTCGCTCCAGCTTTGCACTCTTGAGTGTAAATACTCTCAGTGCGTTCGCCGTTACCGTGAGGCTGCTTGCAAACATGGCGCACAGCGCAATAAGCGGGTTGAGCATACCGGCTGCCGCAACCGGCAATGCGCAGGCATTGTAGGCAAAAGCAAAGAACATGTTTTGCAGCAGTGCTCGCCATGCCCGTCTTGACAGATCGAAGAAGGAGATCAATGCAGCGGGATTGGTCGTGAGCAGAGTGACGTCGGATGCCTCCCGCGAAATATCGCTTGTGGAAGCAATGGAGAAGCCCACATCCGCCTGAGCGATTGCCGGTGCATCGTTGATACCGTCGCCAACCATGCCGATTCTGTGCCCCGCGCCCTGTAGCGCAACTATGAGGGACGCCTTTTCTGCCGGAAGCATTTCGCCTGCGCAGTGATCTGCTCCCAGCTGGTCCGAGAGCGCTTGCGTGGTGCCTGCGCCATCGCCTGAGACGATCCAGACAGCAATGCCCCTGGATTTCAGCCAGGCGATCGTTTCTCGAGCGTGAGATTTTACGCTGTCACCGAAAAGGAGAAGCCCTTGTGCTTGTGCGCGCCAACCGTACCAGACAGCAGTGAACCCTTCTTTCTCGGCCGCATCCGCGCGAAGCCGTAGTTCATCCGGCACATGTAAAGATTTCTCCTGCATCAATCGTTGATTGCCAATGCATATCTTCAGACCTTCTACGGCACCTGCCACGCCCATGCCTTCGAAACTTTCGAAATCATGTGCTTCCAGAAGAGGCACTTTTTTTTCGGCAGCCGCTCGCACTAGTTCCCGGGCAATGAGATGCGGTGAGAGGCGCTCAAGTGCTGCAAGCAGAGCGAGTGTTTCAGGTTCGGAGGCCGCGTTCACTGTTACGATTTGCTGGAGCTTGAATGTACCTTCCGTCAGAGTCCCGGTCTTATCAAAGAGTAGCATGTCGAGCTTGCGCACGCGTTCGATGGCATCAGGCTCACGAACGATGATGCCTTGGCGCCGGGCTGCACCAACGACAGCCACTTTTACGAGCGGCATGGCTATGCCTAACGAGCACGGACAAGCCACGAGCATAATGGTAAGCACACGCATGAGTACCTCTTGCGAAGAGAAGCCTTCAACCCAGAGTACTATTGCCGTACCTGTGGCGAGTGCGAAAACGGACGGAACAAAAAAGCGGGACAGCGCATCCGCGAGGAGTTCCTGGCGCATCCGGGATGTTATTGCGTGCTCGACGAGTGAAAGAATCTGACCGACAAAGCTATCCACTGCCGATCTTTTTTTCTGCAATATCAATGTGCCCGATCGAAGTGTGCTTCCCGAAAGAAGCTCGTCTCCGGAAGCTTTCATGACCGGCCGGGGCTCGCCGGTGATGATGGCCTGATCGACCATCGCTTTCCCTTCGATGATAACCGCGTCCACTGGTAATGTCTCGCCCACTGTCAGTTCAAACCATGAATCAAGCGTTAACGCATCGGGTGTTACCCATTGTTTATTACTGCCTGCGAGTCTGACCTTCTGCTGACCCAGCTCGTGAAGTGCGCGCAGATTCCTAAGTACTTTTTCGCGCAACCATGTTTCGATGTAACGGCCGAAGAGAACGAACGTAACCAGCATTGCGGCAGTATCGAAATAGAGATGGATGTTGTTCTGCAAGAGACGCACCATGCTGTAGAAAAATGCCGAAAGTGCCGCTACTGAAACGAGCGTGTCCATGGAAGGCGATCGGTTGACGAGGGCATACCAGCCTTTCTTGAGGATGGGGTAACCTGCCCAGAACACCACCGGTATGGTGAGAAGCAGGAGTGGCAACGAAAGATAACGCACATCACTGGTGCTGAAAGTGGTGAAGAAGCCTCCGTCGAGCACCATAGAGATCATCATGACCTCTGTAGTCACGATAGCCGAGAGAGAAAGCCGGATAATTGATTCCTTCTTATGCTTTCTCTCTTCTTCCTGATCGATTATGCGCCTGTACCCCAGCTTCTCGCTTATTCGTGCAATCTCTTCAAGCGTTATGACATGGGGAAGATATTTCCCCTGAATTACGTCGCTCGCAAAACTGACCGAAACTGCAGCAATTCCCGGAGAGCGCTTGAGCACTTCTTCCAGGACCCATGCGCACGAAGGGCACCACATGCCTTCGACCTTCATGGTGAAGGGTATCGGCGGGATGTCCTCATTCGATGGGGTATTTTGGTTGCGCCGCGCGTGCGGGTCAGGGATGATGCCCGCATTTACACAAGCCCGAAACAGATCGGTAGAGCGGAAGTCCTCCGGTAAAACGCCCGTCGCAGAAGAAAGCAGTATAAACACATGCCGGCAACCAGGACAGCAAAACGACAGAGATTGCCCATGCCCATTATGCCCATTTTCGACTATGCTCCCATGTCCCAGCGTGCGGCCACAGAGAGCGCATGCTGGTTCGCGGTCCGCATCCGCACGTTCCGCATTCACTTGAGCGATTACTTGAGTGCTAGCTGATAAAATGTTTCGCCCCTTTCCAAAGCAGGATAGCGCCCATGGCCACTATTGAAAGACCGGCCAGATGTTCACCGAAAAGTCTGGTGCGCACAGAGAGCATCGATGCTGATACACCTATAAGCAGAAGGGCCGGAACCGTTCCCAATCCAAAGAGTACCATAATGAAAAAGCCTTTCAGCATATCGCCGGTGGATGCAGCTTTGATAAGCATGGCCCACGGCAGCATGCAGGGCATGAAGCCGGCTCCCATCCCGAGGAGCCATTTTGAGGCGGGCCGTGCGGACGATATAAGGCGATGCACTAAAGCGCCGGTACCGCGGCTGGAAGGAGCCGGGGCAGACAGGCGAAGCGGAACAAGACGCATAACGGCAAGACCCAAAAGCAGCATGAGAGCTCCAGCGGTCACACTGACGATATTTCTGAAGCTGCCAAAGAAAGGAACAAGCCCGGCGCCGTAAACCATGCCCGCTGCGAGAGCGCCGAGGAATCCATAGCTCAGCAGTCTTCCGCAATGGAAAGCGAGATGGTGCGTGATGCCACTTTTCCATTCGTTTGATTCGCGAGCCGATGCTGAGAAATTGACTGAATAGGCCAGCACCAGCGGCCCGCACATCCCCAGGCAATGGAAACTGCCGAGAAAACCGACGATCAGGGGTCCCAGTACATTGATTGTATCGACCATTATTGTTTGGATGCTCCTCTCTTAAAAGCACGCATGTAGTTCACGACTGACCACGTATCTGTTTCCGAAATGGTGTCGAAGAGTGAGGGATGCCGATTGTAACCTATCCTGATCTTGTAGTACAGTTCCCCATCTGATTGTTCCAGGACGTCGCTCGACGTGAGATCGGCGGGCAATGGAGAGAAGCTCTGCCCGACGGTCCCAAAGCCGTTCAGTTCCACGCCGTGACACTGAATACAGAAATAGCTGTATGCCAATCTTCCGCGTTCGATCGTTTGTTGCGTCGCCGGTACCTGATTCTTCAGAGTTGAAGGATCTGCCGTATGCGCGAGGACCTCGTAGCCACCCGCCACCGGTATGGTGTTCTTAGGCATATCCGGCATCTTGTCTTCCCATGTTCGGACCGATTCCTGATCGCTCATGCGGGCATAGTCGCAGGAGACGAAGGTAACGAGCGTTGTCGTTAAAAGAATTACTATCAGCAATCGAACCATATATACACCTGATTTGTTAACTCACGTTCCAGGCCCGTATTCACCGCGCATGACTCCTTCCCCGGGGCCTTCATGCTCTGCTCCCTCAAACAGCTTTCCTGCTGTAGGAGGTGGTCCAATAAGATCGACGACAGCCTCCGAAGGCCTCTGGTTCACATGCTGCGGCTCGGGTTTCGCCGCTGTATCCCGAAATGGATGCGTGGAGTATTCTGATCCGCCGGGTATGTCCTGAACGCCGCCGAAGTCCCAGCCCGGAGGACCTTTATCCCCTATGGCGAAAAAAGCAAAAACGCCGTAAAGAGCAAAAGCCACTGACATACCGCAGATGATCAACCAGCCCCGAACAATAAGCTGTTTGAATTCGCGTTCGTCGCCTGTGGCCGTGCCGTGTTCTTTCTGCTCTTCTTTCTTCTCCATAAGAAACTCCACGTTCTTATATAGGCCCGCCTTTTATTCCGATGTAGATAACATAGATGATTGCCCACACCACAAAACCAATATAGAGAAAGAGAATAAAGGGCGTCGTCGGAAAGTTTTTGCCGATTATTCCATCGGGATAAACTTCCTCGGCCTTCTCGCCAGCGCGCCTGCTGGCGTAGCCGTAGCTCCGAAAAGCGAGGTACACAAGTATCGCAAGCACGATGCCGAGGAATACGGATAGCAGCCAATCCTGATAATCATGGAGAAAGAAAAAGCGCATGGCTTTACTCCTATCTATTCATCAGCGCCACAAGGAACGTTACCACGAAGGCGCACAGGGCACCGGCAAACAGTGCTGTCAGGGCATATCGCTCCCCGGCACTTTTTCGTTCGCTCTTTGTTGGCCGTGCCTCGCCTACGAGAGGCAGATAGCGCGCCCGCGCCTGCTCTGAGAACTGTCCTGACTGCAAAGCCCACAGAAATAAAAGGACGCTCGCAACGAGGCCGACCAACATGAGCAGTAGCCACGAGAAGTAATAGATCATGGCTTGACTCCCTGTTGCACTTCGTATGCTGCGGGTATGCCGGGCGATTTCCCTGCATCCGATTCGCCGATGAACGTCACCGCAACGTAATTGCCCACATCCCAAATCTTTTCGGATTCGAGATCCTTCTTGAAATACATCATCCCGGTGCCTGTTATTCCGTTCATGATCTGATAATAGAGGATCCCGCCGGTAACCCCTCTGCTGTTCAGAATAGTAAAATTGAGTGGTGGCGGATACAGGTATCTCGCGGCCGGTCCCATGCCGTCACCTATGGGGCCGTGGCATCCAATGCAGAAGCTCTCGTAAATTCGCTTCCCGCGGGTAAGAGATGCCTGCGATGTCGGATAGGGATTGGCGAGCTTTCGCCAGCCTTCAGGAACCTGCGCGTGAAGCCAGTCGACGTTCTTATCAGGGCCTGATTCGTATGCTGCCACGGCCAGCTTTTTCCAGTATCGTTGGCGTGTGATGCGCAGATCCGCAAGCTCCGACCCGAGTGACTGCTTGTATGCTATCAATGCTTTAATCTTCTCCATGCCGAGAAATTCAAATGAAGGCATCAGTGATTCAGGCCGCGTAAAACGAGGATTAATGAAATGTGCGAGGTGCCAATCATCAGGCCGCTCGCCGCCTTCCTGCGACAGATCGGGTCCTGTACGCTCTGTACCGAGGAGGTGCGGCTGGTCCTGTATGTAGTCACCGGCGCGTGCAATCCGCTGCGCACCATGATCCCAATCAATGGAACGCACGAATTGCGTGTGGCAAAACGTGCACCCGTTGCTGATGTAAATGAGACGGCCCTGCTCCTCAAGCGGAGTTCTCGCGCGGAAGATCTGCGAGGGCTGATCTACAGCAGTGATCCATGGGAGAATGACGCCGATACCGAGGACGGCCGCAAAGACAACCAGCCCGCCGATGACGAGGAGACCCAGGTTCATTCTCATAGTGGCGGCTCCTCGTCTTCTTTTTGCGTTGTGCGATAGAGGCTCATCCAAATGTTGTACAGACCGACAAAGGCTCCGATGAGGATCAACATCGCGAAGAGCAGACGGAATATAAAGTAGGGATGAAGCTCGGGCAACACTCGGTACACGGTCTCGCCGTTAAGCCACGCATTGCCCTGGATGAGGCCTGCCATGGTGAGAACGAAGAAGAAACCGGCGAGGCCTACCAGAAGGAACCAGTACTGGATGTCTGCGAGCTTCCTGCTGTACAAGGGGCGTCCGGTGACGCGAGGTATCAGGAAGTAGATGCCCCCGACTCCGATAAATCCTGCAAAGCCGAGCACTGCGATGTGAGAGTGGCCGATTACCCAGTTTGTGAGATGGGTAATGCGCTGTACAATAGGAAGAGCCTGAAACGGACCCTGCAGGCAGACAATCAGATACCAGACAAGACCGGCAAAAACCCATTTAGCGCCTATGTCTGCGTGGATAGCCTCAAACCTGCCCCTGCATGTCAGATACAGGTTTGAAAGCGCAACGAGCACCGGTATGAGCATGCCGATGGAGCCTGTCACCGCAACAACTTTGAGCCATGTAGGGATAGGGGTCTGCAGCAGGTGATGGCCCCCGATGTGCGGATAGAAGATCAGGAGCGACCAGAATCCAACCAGCGAGAGTGTGTGGCTGAACAAAGGGCCCCGGGTTGCGATCGGTATCACGTAATAGGCTAGCCCCACGGCAAGCGGTGTCAGGAAAAGGCCCACCACGCCATGGCCGTAAAACCAGGCTAGAATCCCATCGGGTACGCCCCCCTTGATTGCACCGGTACTCGGATTCCAGACTGCATTGCCGAAGAAATAGATCCAGAAGATGAAAATGAGAGATGCGAGCGCGTACCAGATGGAAACATAGAGTATCTTTTCGTTGCGCGCCCTGACTGTCATCAACATGTTGAAAAACGTGAGCGCAAATACGATAAGCACGCCGATGTCGATCGGCCAGATGTATTCTGCATATTCCCTGCTTTGACTGTAGCCGGCAAGCAGCGTAATGCTTCCTGCAACAACAGCCGCATTCCATAACCAGAGGCACAGCCTCGCAAGGGCCTTGCTGCGGAGAGGCGTTCTCGTGAGGTGCGGGATATAGTAGTACATGGCTCCCAAAAGTGCCGAGCCGACAAAGCCGAATATCATGCCATTCGTATGGACAGGCCGCACGCGACTGAATACGAGCCACGAAATGTTCTTGTAGAGGAAGAGCTCGGGAGCGATCATCCACGAGGCCAGTATAAACCCGCCGCTCGCGAAGATGACGAACCAGATCGCGGATGACAAAAAGAACCCCTTCACCACCTCGTGGCAATCCGCCTCCAAGCGTATACTTTCGTTGCCCTCACAGGATGCTGCGCCGTCGCTGCGTCGTTCTCCTCCTGCCACCCGTGGTTGGGCTGTTTGTGCCCGCTGGAAAGAGTCCGGACCACGGGTGCCCGGCGAAAGCAGATCGCTGCCGACTGGGGCACCCGGCCGAAGGCTGGGGCGGCCACTTGGATCCGAATTGCCACCGAGAGCTTCGTCTGCTGTTACGTCAATCCTGTCCATGCCTTAATCTACTCGCTTTCCCTGAGAGCTGTCTGTCTGCTCACTGCTTACTGCTCACTTCGATTCCCCAGTATCATCTGTGGCATGCCAGCCAGCAATCCAGGCGCGCCAGAAGCGGCCCCTCTTTCAACCGAGCCGGATCAGTCATCTTCCTGTGGCATGTTATGCAAAAGCCCATCTGGAACTCGACCGGTTGAAGCCGGTCCTGCGTCTCCACGTGTCCGTGACAGTTGCTGCAATCAAGCTTCTGCCAGAGTACATGCGGCTGATGCCTGAAAAAAACAAAATCTGGCGTGTAAAAAATTCGTTTCCACGGAACAGGGGTGTTTGTCCTCAGGTGCTGCTTTTCAACCCGGATTTGCGGATGATCAGGAATGATGTATTCATGGCAATAGAAACACTTCTGGACCGATGGAAGCCCCGCGTCTTGCGAACGCTCGACATTGGGATGGCAGAACCTGCAGTTGATCTGCTTCACCCCCGCATGTATGCGATGGCTGAAGTAAATTGGCTGAACGGGCCCGATCATTTGTTTGGGATAAATATAGCCGAAGAAAAGCATGAACGCGAACGCAAGCCCTCCAGCCGCTATCCAGACACGCCCGCTCTTCACTTTTCGACACCTGCCATATCGTTAAGGCTCCAGTTCTGTTTCCCCTTCTTCCTTGAATCTGGCAAAGAGAGGATCTGAGACGGGAAAAAGAGGCACCATCCTCAGGTACAGGGCCAGACACAGCGCTACCAGGCCCGCAAAGCCTATCGTAACCAGCACTTCCACAAAGCCCAGCGGCACCGAGGCAGTTTTCCACGTCGAGGGAACAACCAGGATAAAGCGCTCCAACCACATACCGATCAGAATGATGATGCTCAGCACGGCCATTGGTACGGGGTGCACCTTTATTCTGCGAGAGAGCAGCGTAAAAAAAGGAAGCAAAAAGATCGCCCCAAGAATGATCCACGCCAGTGTGTTGTAGGGTCCCAGCTTAACGCGCATGATGACGAACTTCACCTCGTCAGGCAAGTTTCCGTACCAGATCGTTAGAAATTGCGCATAGAAAAGGTAGCCGGTGAAAAGGCAGAAGCCGAGCATCATTTTGCCCATGTCGTGGAGCTGCCGTTCACGGATGAATCGCCCGATTCCGAATCGCGCGAGCGAGAGATAGAGCAAAAGAGCAATAGCCGCAAGCGCGATATAAAAGCTTGCAGTAAAGAAGTAGGCGCCGAAGAGCGTGCTGTACCAGTCAGGATCGAGCGACATGATGAGATCAAAACCGATGAGGCTCAGGCCATAGCAGTACACGATAGCGTATATCGGCGAAAGGATTATTTGCGCGCGCCAGCTGCCCTGCCATTTTGCGCCATCTGATGGATCTTTCAACCACTGCCGGTCAGAACGTACAGAGTAGTACATGAGCGCGAGTGCGAGCAAGATCATGGCAAGCAAAGCAAAGCCGTCCCTCGAAAAAACAAAGGGGGTGCTGAGCCACACAAGTCTTTTCGGGTGCGGGTTTAAAACCCAGTAAAAAATGCGGGAGCGACCGGCGTACACTACCCAGAAGAGCACAAAAGCAACAGGGAGAAAAGCGCCGAGAGACTCCGCGAGTCGTTTGAATGGCCGGGCCCACATCGCTTTTGAGAGGTTCAGAACAGCGACAAACAAAACCGAGCCGAGCGAGAGGCTGACCCAGAACAGGTAATTCACCAGGTATACCTGCCATGCCCTCTGTGCTGCATTGCCAGAGAGAGCGACGACAAAGGTGATCACGCCCACAACAACAGCAAGGGCAGAAATCGCGAGCCACACGGCTGGTATTTTCGCGAATTCAAGCTGCTGGTCGGGATTACGAGCCTGCACGCGAGTTCTCCGCTACAAGTACTGCTTTGCGTGGATCCGATGCGCTCACGTCACGGATTTCGTCAGCCTGTCCATCAGCGAGTATCCGATAAATCTCCTGCCGCTCTCCATCCGAGTAAGGCACCATAATGCCGAATTTGTGTCCCGAGAATATCTCATCGTAGCCGGCCGGCAGGTGTGGCGCAGGGAGTCTTCCCAGGAAGACCCACGCGACAAAACTGAAGAGGACGGAAAATAAGATGGTTCCTTCAAAACAGACAATTACCCAGGGTACCGGTGGAATGATCGGCTTGCCCCACGTGATCAGATGAAAACTGAGGTGGGCATACACAGCGAGCGAGATAAGACCAACACCGCCGGTAAGGCCGCCCAGCAACGTGAAGAATGCGACGTTGCTCCAACCTTTGCCAAGGGCGTCCTGCATCTCGCGGGAACGGGTTGGAGAGAAAACCCCATCGATACGGATCTTTTTCCGGCGCAACGTCTTGATGACGCCCACAACATCGTCCACGTAGCTGTAAATCGCCAGTAATCTGCGCTGGTCAGGTGATTCGCCTCTCACTCCATACTCCTCGGCTGTCATAGCGTTGGTTCCTTTTTTCCGCGCATGGGTTTGAGCGCCTCTTTCACCTCGGCGATGGAGATCGATGGCAGAAATTTCGCAAAGAGTGCAAACAACAGAAAGAAAAGACAGAAGGAGCCGAATGTGATACAGCTCTCCAGCCAGCCGGGCCAATAAAAGCCCCATTGGTAAGGCAGAAAGTCCTGAGACATTGAGCCGATGATAATGATGAAGCGCTCCAGGTACATGCCTATCAGTACCGCGACGCCCACAGTCATGAGCCAGAAGGGGCTGTAGCGGCAGCGCCTGATGAAGAAGACGAGCGGCACGATTGCGTTCAGGATCGTCATAATCCAGTACTCGGGAGAGTACCAGCCGACCATGCGGAACATAAACTGCTGGCGCTCAAAGATGTTGCCCGAGTACTCAGCCATGAAGTGCTCAGTTAAATACGTGTAGCTGATGACCAGAGCGAAAAGCAGATCGGTCTGTGCCAACAGGTCGAGCGTACGGTCAGTGATAATATTTTTCACGCGAAAGATTTTTCGAAGCGGCACGAGCAGCACCAGTACCATCGCGATACCCTGGTGGATAGCGCCTGCCACAAAGTAGGGCGGGAAAATGGTGCTGTGATATCCGGGGATAATAGCAAGCGCAAAATCCCAGGAGACAACGCTGTGGACGGAAATGACCAGCGGCGTGGCCAGACCTGCCATGAGCAGGATGGACGTACTGTAGTGATGCCACTGACGGTCGGTACCTGACCACCCCAGGGAAAAATAGCCGTAGATTTTTCGTTTTAAGCCGCGCACGCGGTCACGTATAGCGGCGATGTCCGGCACAAGTCCCGAATACCAGAAGACGAGACTGACGGTGAAATAGGTGGAGACCGCGAGGAGATCAAAAATCAGAGGTGATTGAAAATCAGGCCAGATCGTGCGGTGGTTCGGATAGGGCAGGATCCAGTAGAAAATCCAAACGCGGCCCAGATGAACAAAGGGAAACATGGCGGCAATGAAGACCGAGAAGATCGTCATGGCTTCAGTAGCGCGCGAAATCGGGGTGCGGAAACGGGCGCGGAAGAGGTAGAGGATCGCTGAGATAAATGTCCCGGAGTGGCCGATTGCGATCCAGTACACAAAGTTGACGATGTAAAGGATCCACATGACAGATGGACGGTAACCGGCCGAGCCCATCCCTGTCGCAATCTGGTAGCCCCACGGGATAGGCCAGAGCATAACACCGATTAATAGGAACCCGATGATCACCCAGAAGCTGCGAGGAGGCGGACCGAGAGTCCGCAGGATCTCGTCATTCACCTGGTCAAATCGCACATTCGTATCCGGATCAACGCCAGCCATGAATCACCTAAATACGGGGTCCAGGGACCAGTGAAAGCCGATGGACGTCCGTTCGCTCATGAGCGAACTTGGACGACCGTCCGCGGCAGCGGACTGGGACGACCGCGCTTTGCGCTCGGACGTGAAAAAAAGGGTGGCGGTACGCTGTACCTTAAACATTTTCTTTAAACCTGGTGGATAATTTTCTTTAAATAAAAGACTGCCGGTTTCGTGTTGAGGCCGCCCAGCAGTTGGTAAGTACGTGCCTGCCTGATCAACTGTGATACGCGGCTATTCGGATCTTTCAGGTTGCCGAATACGAGAACGTCAGCAGGGCACGTCTGCGCGCAGGCCGGCTGAAATTCAAGATCGCGAATGAGACGGTGCTCGCTGATGGCTTTTGTTCGCGCGTCAGAGATCCGCTGGATACAGAAGGAACACTTTTCCATCACACCTTTTTCCCGCACTGTCACATCCGGATTAAGCTGCCAGTTGAGAGGCTTATCATGATGAAAGGTAAACCAGTTGAACCTTCTCACCTTCCACGGGCAGTTCTGGTTACAGAACCGTGTTCCGAGGCAGCGGTTATACACCTGATTGTTGATTCCCTCCTCGCTGTGGTTGGGAGCGAACACAGGGCAGACCGATTCGCAGGGCGCCTCATCGCAGTGCTGACAGAGCACCGGAAGGAAGCGCACCAAGGGCTGATCCTGCTCAAAGTAGCGCTCGATGTGGATCCATGACATCTCACGCCCTTTGAGAAAATTCTTCTTGCCGACAATCCCCACATTGTTCTCAGCATAGCAGGCGACGACACATGCCTGGCACCCGATGCAGCGGTCCAGATCTACTGCCATACCCCAGCGGTAGTCGCCATGATGATGCTTCGGATAAAAATCAACATCTTCACGCCACCCTTCAGGAAGGGGCATCACAATATCAGGCTTCTCGCCTGTGGAATTTCTGAATTCATTCAATGAAATGTCACGTGCGAGACGCCTTTGGTGCTGATAGCCGCTGCCGTCAGCGCGGGCGAGGCCGATGAATCCGCCTTTCTTCTTCAGGCTAACCGGAGCTATGGACCAGACCAGGCCGCCGGCAGCATCAGTTTGAGAGGAGATCAACCGCAAAGGGTTGCCGATCTTATCGTCGGCAACATATCGGCCGAACGAATCGCTGTGCCCGCGGCCGAAAGGCATGGCGACAGCGTAATCGACAAGCCCGGGATAGATATATACAGGACCGTCAAGCGTGCCATTGCTCGATTGCACCGTGAGCATATCGCCTTGCTTCACGCCGAGCAACTCGGCTGTACGCGGACTGGCTTCGAGCCACCCTTCCCAGGGTACCATTGTCATAGGGTCGGGCATTTCTTCCAAAAACGGCCGGTTGGCCATTCTGCCATCGAAGAACTGGGTTGTCGGATACGTGATGAAAGCGCACGTTTTCAAAGAGCCTTCGGCAGGCATTTCAGGGAGTGCAGAGAATCGGAATTCGGCTGCGCCGCGGCCGGCTGCTGCAGCTTGAGCACCGGAGGACTCATCCTTACTGGTTGTCCATACTCCTCCTCGCTGCACGTACTCTTCCCACAAGGTGTCAGTATCGGCAGCTGCCTGTCCCTTCCCGCCTTTGCTCCAGAACTTCCGGACCAGATCATACGCGTCTTTTTCCGGAAATGCTTCATTACCCGAAAACTGTTTGCCTGTTGACAGGAGAATGTCCTCAAGGGACCTGGTCGCAAACATCGGGCCCATCACCGGCTGCAGCACGCCATTCACGCTGGAACGCGGACTGTAATTACCCCAGCTTTCGAGGAAGGTGTGGGTCGGCATGATGATATGTGCAAAAGAACTTGTCTCATCCGGATAGGAGGAAAAAGAGACGATGAGCGGGACGCGTTGAAGCGCCTTCTCAAAGCCCCACGATGCAGGCAGATGGAAGATCGGGTTCGCGCTATCGATGGCGAGAACGTCTATTTCGCCGCTTGCCATCCTGTCGGTAAGCTCCTTCATTTGCGCTGCATAGAGCACGTCACTGAGCGAGACGGGATCTCCCCAATCAATAGTGGTTCGTGACGGTGAGTTCGACTGCAGCATATTGGCAGCCACTGCTGTCTGGAACGCGTTCGGGTCCTGGAAAGTTGCACCTTCCGAAAGAATGAGCGGATTCTTTGCTTTGCTCAGCTCATTCGCTATGAATCTGAGCCGCTCGGGACTCACTCCTGTGTGCGTCTGAAGAAGATCAGGCGTTATCTCCTGACCTGGCCCAGTCCGTGCATGTTTTGCGGCCATGCCGAGCAGTGCTCGCGCCACGAGAGATTCCGTGCCTGCTGGCACGCCAAGCCAGTGGTCGGCGTTCGCCGCTGTCATTGAAAGACGAGGACCTACGTACACGAAGATATTTTTGACGCCGCCGGGCTTTGGTTCATGGAACTGGGCGAATTGACGGGTGAACTGCACATTTGAGATCCAGTATTCGAGAAAATTGGCGCCGAAGGAGAGGAGGAAATCGGCCTGATCAATACGATAGGTCGGGATGAGAGGTTTAGCGAATACAACCTGATTTGCTTTACGCAGCACTTCGTAGGCGATGGGCTCATACATCAGGTGCTCGCCGCCAAGTGCCGAAGACCATCGCCCGATCAGTTCTTTTCGGCTTCCTGTCACAAGGCCGGTAAGAAAAACAATCCGACCTTTCTTATTTGCCTGTTTCAACTGGATGAGTTTTTGCACGAGAATCTGCTCCGCATCTTTCCACGAAGCACGCGTCAGTTTGTTGCGCGAGTTTCTGGTGAAGGGTTGAGGATAGCGATCCGGATTATATATGCCCTGGACAGAGGCCTGCCCGCGCGGACATACTTTGCCCGTGTTCACCGGATGAGCGGGGTTGCCTTCTACTTTGATGATGTGGCCATCACGATTCTTCGCCAGTAAGCCGCAGCCCGCAGGACATTCGCGGCACGTGGTCGCGTACCACGTGGCCTCTCCCGGAACAATGTCTTCAGGTGCAGTCACGTAGGGGATCAGCCTTGTCGTCATGTCAGTGCAGCCGACGACGAGCGCGCTTGTTCCTGCGACGCAAGCTGCTTTAAGAAACTGACGGCGTGAGAGTTTGGACATGTCGCAGACTGCCTCTGCAGAAATGTAATCACTCTCGAAATCTATGTCATCGGGCAATGAGGGAAAGTGCAACACTGCGCGGGCCCGCAATTGTGTATGCGCGCAGGCCAAGGATGCCACCTAGTGTACGGGCTCTGCTGCGTGCGGTCGAGAAGATTTTGAGGTTAATCGAGTTTGTACTTCTTTGCCTTCGCGATGAGGTTGACTCTTGATATGCCAAGAATCTGCGACGCTTTTGTTTTGTTGCCGCTTGTATAGCTCAAAATTTTCTTGATGTGATTTTTCTCCACATCCTCCAATGTCTTGAGCGGCATTTCCATGGGACCTGCGTCGGAAAGCACCGACGAATCCTCGAGGAAGTAGTGGGGGAGCGATTTCTTTCTGATCTCATTCGTCGATTCAACAATAACCGCGCTGTTGATGATGTTCATCAGTTCCCGGACGTTTCCGGGATAATCGTAATTGGCAAGAAGCCGCATGGCAGGGTCGGTGATCTTATCTATTTTCTTATCGTTCAACAGGCAGAACTTCTTCAGAAAATGCATGCACAAAAGAGGAATGTCACCTTTTCTTTCCCTCAGCGGCGGCAGATAGACCGAATTCATGTTGAGGCGGTAAAAAAGGTCTTTTCTGAAATTCCCCTTTTTTATCTCTTCGTGCAGATTCTTGTTGGTGGCGGCGATAATTCTGACATCCACCTTCAGATTCTTTGTGGAGCCGAGGCGGAAAAATTCGCCTTCCTGCAAGACCCTGAGCAACTTCACCTGTATGGGGAGACCCAGTTCTCCGATCTCGTCCAGAAAGAGCGTTCCCCTGTCGGCCTCTTCCAGAAATCCTCTCTTGTTTGAATTTGCGCCGGTAAATGCGCCCTGGCTGTGGCCGAAAAACTCAGAAGCAAAGAGTTCGTTTGCAAACGTACCGGCATTCACCGCCACGAAGCCGTTCTTGCTTCTCTTGCTGATTTTATGGACAGCTCTTGCTATCAGCTCTTTGCCGGTGCCGCTTTCACCCCAGATCAGAATGCTGCTGTCCGTCTGGGCCATCTTTTCAACGATGGAGAAAATCTTGTTCAGTTTCTCATCCTGCGTCACGATGTCCTTGAAGGCATCCTTAAATTTGAGATCGGCGGAAACCGTGACTTCCTGGTCGATGATCTTGTGGCTTTTTCTTTTCTCCAGCACGCTGTTGATGAGCGAGAGCAGCCGGTCGTTATCAACCGGCTTTACAAGGTACTCGTGGGCCCCGAGCTTCATGGCCGAGACCGCGAGCTCGATATCTTCGACACCTGTCAACACGATTGTTTCAACGTCGATATTATTTTCCTGGACATTCTTGAGGATATCGATCCCGGTGACATCGGGCATGTCCATATCCAGAAGCAGGAGATCATAGCGGTTGGACTTGAGCAGGTCGTAAGCCCTGGTGCTGTTTGCGAGTGTTGTGACATCGAAAGAGCCTG
Source organism: Syntrophorhabdales bacterium (assembly GCA_035541455.1). Classification (NCBI taxonomy): domain Bacteria; kingdom Pseudomonadati; phylum Thermodesulfobacteriota; class Syntrophorhabdia; order Syntrophorhabdales; species Syntrophorhabdales bacterium. The sequence continues at coordinate 21,825 of DATKNH010000082.1, read as the reverse complement.
TCTGCAGCAGGAAAATATTCAGGTAGTTGAGAACGGCCTGATCGTCGTCGATAACGAGAATCTTGTTCACGCTCGCCTCAGATGTTTCTGGGGATGTAGATGCTGAAGGTTGTTCCCATGCCTGCTTTGCTTTCCACCTCTATGCGGCCCTGATGCTCCTTGATGATTCCATACGCAATCGATAAACCGAGCCCTGTTCCGCCTTGGTGACGCTTTGTGGTGAAGAAGGGGTCAAAAATCTGTCTCAAGATGCGGTCATCCATTCCCTTGCCGTCGTCCTTTACTTTGAGCACCACTTCTTTGTCCGTAGACTGGGACATGACGTGAATCGTGCCGCGTTGCTTGTCGATGGCCTGGGAGGCGTTGATCAGTATGTTGACAATGACCTGCTGTAACTTTTGAGAGTTCCCCGTGATCGAAGGCAGGCCCGGGTCCAGGCTGACTTTCACATCGGCTGTTCTCCGAATCTGGTTGTCGGCAAGCCGCAGGCACGCTTCGGTGATGGTATTGATATTAACTGTTTCATTGAGGAGGCCCTCATCTTTTTTTGCGAATTTCCGCAGACCGTCCACAATACCCTTGATACGATTGGCGCCCTGCACCATATCTTCAATGAGAACAGGCACGCTTTGTCGGAAAATGTCATAATCCAGGCGAGCTATCCTGGCGTCCGGGTTCGATTTATGGTACTGGTCCAGGATAGGAAAAATGTCGTTCATCGCTTCCTGAATGATGTAGAGGTTGCCGCGGATGAAGGTGTTGGGGTTGTTGATCTCGTGGCCGATGCCTGAAACGAGCTGCCCCAGGGATGCGAGTTTGTCGGCCTGCAGAAGCTGCCGCTCAAGGTTCTTCTCTTTTGTGATCACACGGGAAATCTCAAGCGCTGCCTCAACATTGCCTTTTGCGTCGAGAATCGGGTATGCCTGTAACAGATAGTGTCCGTCGTCTATCTCTTTTTCCTGCCGGACAGAGGTTTTCTGTTCAAAAACCCGTGCCACAAGGCAATCGTCGCATGGCTGTTCCCTGTTAAAGACTTTCTTGTAGCATTTTCCCTTGTTCCCGATGTTTTTCTGGTTCGACATCAGGATATTCAGGTCGTGATCGATAACCGTCACCGCGTCCGTGATGGCATTGAAGAGAATCTGGACTCTGCTCTTGCTCTCCCTCAGTTTTTCAGTAAGCGTCATCAGCTCATGGTTCTTTCTGATCAGGAGGTCCTTCTGATTTTCGAGGTCAAGGGTCCGTGTCCGTACCATATTCTCCAGATTTTCGTTCTGCTCAATGAGCTTTTGTTCCAGCTCCTTACGCAGTCTAAGGTCTTTATAGACAGATTCCACGCAGCGCTCGCCGTCGATGTCGATAAAAATGTAAGAGCCTGCGACAGGAATGGGCGCCCCGTTACGATCGAGCAGCGCGAGTTCGAAGTTGTCGACTCTGCCCTGTTCCATGAGCTTCTTGTAAATGGTTTTCCTGGCCTCCATGTCTTCGTACAGCTTATCCTTGACGAAATTGAGATGGACAGAGCCGTCTTCGGGGTAATCAAACAACTGGTAGAAGGCTCTGTTGGCCTTTATGATATCCCCGTTGAATCTTGAAAAGAGCATAGGGACAGGAGCGTCCTCAAAAAGATCCTTATATCGCTTCTTGGACTTCTCCAACTCACTCGTCTTTTCCTCGACCAACTCCTCGAGTCTGCGCACATATTTTTGGAGTTCGGAGTGCAGTTCTTCTCTCTCAATCCATTTCGAAATCTTCCTGCTTACCTCATTGATCAGTTTTTTTTCCTCGGGAAGAAAATCGGCGTTTTTTGTGTAGCAGACTTCGACTCTCCCTCTATCCTTTCCCTCAACGAGGATGTCGGATGAGAAAACGTTAACGCTATCCTGGCACGTGGATGGGCCGTCTGCTGAGTACTCGATACCATCCAGCCAGATCGATGCTTTGGCGATTTCGGGATACTGGAGGCCCTTTAGGAGGTACCCAATAGAATTGGTGAGTCTGTCTTTGAGATCGGCGTTAGATTCGAGCTCGGGGCTTATGCGGTAGAGACACTCGAGCTCCTGGACGCGTTTCTGCAGATCGTAGTTGATTTCTTCAAGGCTTCGGGTAGCCTTCACGACTCTGCCCTCTTTTCGCGCCCTCATCTGCATGCGGCTACACTATACCATTTTGTGAATAAAGCCACAAGCCTACTTCCCGGCTTTAGGCTTGGCTCGTCAGCCTGCCCTTGACGTTCGTCCGGAAGTAGTTTTCTGACGAGACATACTGTTTCTTTTCGACACTGCACGGGGAAAGATCTATCTTAAGAATGCTGAACTTTGCTTTCCCGTCTGGCGTCATGAATCCTTTTTCAAAAATAGGCTGCCCCCAGAATAATCCTGACTTCGTAGCCCCGTAGGCAGGAATTGCAGAGCGAATTTCAGAGGCTACGTCTTTTGCCGATTTGTATTTAAAGGGGGTGCCCAGCCTGTTCGCGAGCCCCGTGATTATCTGCCAGCTCTCCATCCCGCTACGTGGCGCAAATATCGCCTTGGTTTCCTGCACCCTTCGGTCGCACGCAGTGAAAGAGCCGCCGGTCTCAATAGGTAGCGACGCGGGAAGCACCACGTCTGCTTCCATGGCGGTCGGCGTCATGAAATAATCGAGTACGAGCATAAATTCAATGCCGCCAGTGAGCCTCACGTTGCGGGCCGCAGCCAGAGGATCTTCCCCGAATACGAGAAGAGCCTTGATCCTGTCTCCTTCCAGCTGTTCTTTGAGGTCAGTAGGTGTGAAGATATGAGTCAGATCAACGCCCCACAACGAGGATAGATCCTTTACGCCTTTTGTATTTTCAGGGCGGATATGGCCGGGAAGATAACGAGGGTCTGCTCCCATATCGAAGAGCCCCTGGGAATTGGCATACTCTCTCAAGAGTATGAGTCCGTTGCCCGGCTTGCCGATTCGCCCGGTGAGCAAGAGGAAGTTGCCTATTGCTCTGAGATCGTTACTCGACTTCTCCCATAGCGAATCAATATTGTACACGACAATAATCTTCTGATCGGGCTTTGCTATGAGGTCATACAATTTCGTAATTCTTTCTTTGCTCACACCTGTGAGCTCGGAAACACCGCTGGTGTTCAGATTTGTAATCGATTCCTTGAATGCGTCAAAGCCCTCGGTTCTCTTCTTGATGTAATCGGTGTCTGCCAGCCCCTTGCCGATGACAGTGTTTGACATGCCTTGCAGCAGGGCTGTTACCGTGCCGCGTTTTGCATCAATCCAGAGATCCGCGAATTTGTTGAGCTCCACCTCCGAAGAACTGACCGTGACCAGCTGCGCGCCGTTCCTCTGTGCTGCCTTGATCTTAAGCTCAGCCACGAGACTTTCCTCCGACAGCTCCGCATTCACTACCAGGATCAGGTCTGCGCCCGCCAGATCATCTGTCGTGGCCGTGGAGGTAGTGATGCCGAACATGTCATCCAGCGCATCCTGCTCGACTCCATTCAGCAGGTTGCTGAAGCTGCCGATGTTGTTGGTCTTGAGCCCGACCCGCGCCATTTTCTGCAGGAGATAGAGCTCTTCATTTGTCATGCGCGGCGATCCGAGGACCGCGACCGATCCTGAACCGTAGGCTTCAATGATCCCTTTGACCTTGGTTGCGGCATAGTCGAGGGCTTCGTTCCACGTCACCTCTTTGTATTCACCTCTCTTCTTGATTTTGGGTTTCAGAAGACGGGATTCGTCGAGCATGTACCTGTAGCCGAACCTCCCCTTCGGGCAGAGGTAGCCTTTGTTGTGCGACGCGCCGTTTGTGGGCGCGATGGAAAAGAGGTGATCGTGGAATACCTTGTATTTGAGGTTGCAGCCGAGTGAGCAAAAGGAGCAGACGGATTCGATCTCCTCGGATGTCCATGGCCCGGGCTTGGCGAAAGGTACTTTTTCCGTTATGGCACCTGTGGGGCAGGCGCCGATACAATTCCCGCACGAAATGCAGTTAGTCTGGAGAAGCTTTTTCTCCATGGATGGCTTCACCACGGACTTAAACCCTCTATAGACGAAGCCGAGGGCGGAGATCTTGAGTATCTCCGAGCACGTCCTCACGCATCGGCCGCAGGAGATGCACTTGTTGGGATCGAGCGCTATAAACGGGTGATCCCGGTCAATTTTGTATTTCCTGACATCTCCTACGAACTTGGTAAGATCGACGCCAAAGTCGGTTGCATACTTTCTCAACGCGCAGTCGAAGTAGGCGGAGCAGCCGCACTCAAGGCAGCGGGACGCCTCGTTGTACGCCTGTGCCTCAGCAAAACCGACCTCAACCTCCGCCAGATTCCTTATACGCTCGGCAACTGGCAGTTCGGGCATCTTTTCTTTGGTGATTTTCGGGTACTGCACAAAATCGCTTTCGGCCAGGTCTCCGAAGCTCTCCTTGCGGCTCACGAATCCTGCGCTCTCCGTTTTAGCTTTTCCTTCCCGCATGTAGCCGTCGATTGCCTCGGCAGCCATCCTGCCATGTGCTATAGCGTCAATGGCCACAGCCGGTCCTGTGATTGCGTCGCCGCCTGCAAAGACCCCGGGTATCGACGTCTCGAATGTAGCCTTGTTGGTTTGAATGGCTTTCGACCGCGTTGTCTTCAACTGACCGTCGGCGGCGATAGTTCCGAGTTCAATATCCTGGCCTATTGCCGATACGACAAAATCACACTCCAGAAGGTATTCGGAGCCTTGAATGGGAACCGGGCTTCTGCGACCGCTCGCATCAGGTTCACCCAGCTCCATGCGGATACACTGCAGCCCGCGCAAGCGGCCATCTTTTGTGACGATGGCTGTTGGCGCTGAGAGAAAGACCATCTCGATCCCTTCATCGATGGCAGCCTCGATTTCCATCTCATTGGCAGGCATCTCCTTCTGGGTTCTCCGGTAGAGGATGGTCACCTTTGCGGCACCGAGGCGAAGCGATGTGCGCGCAGCGTCAATAGCGGTGTTGCCTCCGCCGACCACGACTACACGGCCGAATACTTTCGGCTTGCCTTCGTCTGTCGCTGCCTGCATGCTGCGCAGAAAGTCGGCGCCCCCTATCACGCCGGGAACTTTTGTTTCGCCGTCAAGACCCATACCCTTGGCCTTCTGCGCACCTATAGCTACGAAGATGGCATCGAAGCCGTTTTTCTTGAGGGACTCGATTGTGACATCCTTGCCGAGGGTAGTGTTGGTTTTTACGTCCACACCAAGGTCCGTAATCCACTTGATTTCCCTATCGAGCATCTTCTTCGGGAGTCGGTACTCGGGGATGCCGTAACGGAGCATGCCGCCCAATGCCGGCGACTGTTCGAAGATTGTGGGCGCATGTCCTTTCAGAGCAAGAAAGTAGGCGCAAGTAAGTCCGGCCGGCCCGCCCCCGATAATCGCAACTTTTCTCCCGCTGGAAGGTTGTGTTACGGGTACCCATGGATCTTCGATGTCTAAGTCTGAAGCGTACCGCTTCAGGTAATCGATGCCCACCCGTTCATCTACTAAGTTACGCCGGCACGCGTTCTCGCATTCCCTGACGCAGACCCTTCCGCAGACAAGGGGTAGGGGGTTCTTCTCCTTGATCAGCTTGACAGCTTCCCTGTATTTTCCTGCCGCGATCAGTGCGATGTAGCCCTGGACGTCTACACCTGCCGGGCAAGTCTGGGTGCAGGGACCAAGGCAGTCGGCGTAGTGATTGGAGAGAAGCAGTTCCAGTGCGGTTTTTCTCGATTGCTTGATCCGGGCGTTGTCTGTGTGAATCACCATTCCGTCAGAAACAGGACTCGCACAGGATGGAACGAGCTTCTCGAGTCCCTGTACTTCCACCACGCAGAGGTAGCACGAACCGTAAGGGGGGAGCTTAGGGTCATAGCAGAGCGTGGGGATGTCGTCGATCTGGTGCTCCCTCACAACCTCGAGGATAGTCTGACCGGGATTGGCCGAATATTCTTTACCATTGATCGTAACTTTTAGTTTCGCAGCCATATCATCCTTCTCCGTATTGGATTCTTACTCGTGCCCTTCATGTGTGCTCAAGCTCTCGTCTTTACCTCAAGCCTGGTTTAATCCTTAATCACTGCATCAAACTTGCACGTTTCATAGCACTTCCCGCACCTGACGCAAAGCTCCGGATTTATTTCGTGTGCCTTCTTCTTCTCTCCCTTAATGGCTTCGGAGGGGCAAGCCTTGACACACATGGCGCATCCCTTACAGGCAGTAGGGCTTATCGTGTAACTGACCAGCGCCGCGCAGCTGTGGGCCGGGCACTTCTTTTCGCGTATATGCGCCTCATATTCCTCAGGGAAGTATTTCAAGGTGGTGAGAACCGGGTTTGGCGCTGTCTGTCCGAGACCACAGATGGTATTATTCTTGATCTGATATGCAAGGTCTCTGAGCAGCTCTATGTCTTTTTCGTTGCCTTTTCCGTCGGTGATCCTCTCGAGTACCTCGAGCATGCGCTTTGTGCCGATTCTGCAGAAGGTACATTTGCCGCAGGATTCGTCCTGTGTGAAACGGAGGAAGAACTTGGCCATGTCGACCATGCACGTGGTCTCATCCATGACGACGAGGCCGCCGGAGCCCATGATGGCGCCTGTCTTGTTGATCTGTTGGTAGTCTATCTGCAGGTCGTCCATGGAAGCAGGGATGCATCCTCCCGAAGGTCCGCCCATCTGCACCGCCTTAAACTTCTTGCCGTCCTTTATGCCGCCGCCGATATCATAGACGATCTCTTTAATGGTGATGCCCATAGGAACTTCGGCCAGCCCGCCCCGTGCGATCTTCCCTGCGAGAGCGAACACTTTAGTGCCCTTGCTGTTCTCGGTTCCCATGGAGGCAAAGGCTTCTGCTCCGTTCATGATGATCCAGGGAACGTTGGCGAACGTCTCCACATTGTTGATGTTCGTGGGTTTGCCCCAAAGGCCTTTGTTTGCGGGGAAGGGGGGCCTGAACCGCGGCATGCCCCGTTTGCCTTCGATTGACGCGATGAGCGCGGTTTCTTCGCCACAGACGAAAGCACCAGCGCCCTCTTTGATTTTCACGGAGAAATTGAAATCAGAGCCGAAGATCTTCTTTCCGAGGAATCCTCTGCTGAGTGCTTCCCTGATGGAATGCTTCAGCCGCTGCACAGCCTTCGGGTATTCGGCTCTGACGTAGAAATAGCCCTCGTCGGCGCCGATGGCATAGGCGCAGATCATCATGCCTTCCAGTACCGAGTGAGGGTCGCTCTCCAGGGTACTGCGGTCCATGAAAGCTCCGGGGTCGCCCTCGTCCGCATTGCAGATGATGTACTTCTTGTCACCCGGTGATTGGCGGCAGAACTTCCATTTTACGCCGCTTAAGAATCCGCCGCCGCCCCTGCCGCGCAGGCCGGAGTTGGTGATGATTTCTATCACTTGTTCAGGCGTGTATTCTTTCAATACTTTTTGGATGGCCTCGTAGCCCCCGACAGCTATATACTCATCCAGGGAATTTGGGTCGATGACCCCGCAGTTTCTGAGAACGATCCTCCGCTGTTTTTGGAAAAAAGTGTCGTCCCCGGAAGGCCCCGAGTTCTGCACGACCCACTCTTTCACGGGTGTATTGCCGAGCACGTGTTCCGTCATGATGCGTTGCGCCTTTTCCGGCGTGACATCGCCGTACAGGAACGAGTGGTTGGACTCGTCGATCACTTCCACCAGCGGTTCGCGAAAACACATCCCGTTGCATCCTGTCTCCTTGAGCACGACCTGGATATTCTGCTTCTCTATCTCCAGTTTTACCGCTTCAAACGTCTTTTCGGCGCCGGCGGATACACCACAGGTGCCTAGGCCTACCTTGATCGTCTTCATTCTCGCTCTCCTGCGCTCATCTCTGGGTTCTTCTTTTTCTGGTCGCCGTCCGTCCCAGGACACGGGCTTCGCGCCTTTCTTCGTTGCTGCGTCACCGTGAATCCTCGGCGTACATCAGTACAGCCTGCGGTTCCCGGCTCCTTGCGCCTTGAAATCCATCGAATCCCGGCCTGGCACGTCCGACCGACACTCGCTGCGCTCGTGGTAAAAAAACTTCAATTCTTTCAGAGTCGACATCTGAATGTCTTTCATATGGTTGAAACTCAAATCAAGCCGCTAGTCTTTCGAGTCCTCGCGGTATTCTTTGAGCAGCTGTGTGACTTTTTTCGGTGTCAGCTTTCCGTGTGTTTCTTCGTTGATCATGAGCACGGGTGACAACGAGCAGCAACCCAGGCAGGCAACTTTCTGCACGGTGAAGAGCCCGTCTTCCGTTGTCTCGTCACCTTCGAGCTTCAACTCGTCTTCGACCGTTCGCAGTATGGCAGTGGATGCGTTTACGTGACAGGCAGTGCCATCACAAATCTTGATAATATTCTTTCCCATCGGTTTGAGCCGGAATTGGGAATAGAAGGTGATGACTCCGTAGATGTCAGCAGACGGAATACCCACGACCTCGCTGATGTGGTCGATGGCTGATTCCGGTATGTAGCCGTACGTTTCCTGGGCCGACTGCAGAAGCGGTATGAGGGCGCCCATTTCGCCCTGGTACTTCCACAGCTCAACTTTGAAATTGGAAAATCCGTTGCCGCTCTGTTCCTGTTTAGTCTGCTCTTTCGTCGCCATCAAGTATCTCCCTTACAACACAGATTGAGGCTGAGGCGAGGGAGGGCACCTCTCGCGGTGTCCTCGCTCGGCCTAGCCTTCGTCTTACTTCGGAGCTTGTGATTTATCTCACTTTACCCTATTTCTATCTCAACCTCAACAGTAACTTAGTCAACCTGTTTCTTTTCAGTGGCTTACATCTCAAGGAGCGTGATTATAGGCCATTCCTTCACTCTCAGCACGCCGTCCATCTGCTTGAACTTGTTCTTGACAATATTGCCGATCTCTGCGAAGCTCGTGCCTTTCATGAGCAGTACGATGTCGTATTTGCCCCTTGTGCAGTCGCAGTACACAACCTGGTCATCGAAGTAGAGGGATGGGTAGATGCTGGCGAGCTTCTCTTTTTCGATTTCGAGCAGCACATAGGATGACGTCCTGGTCCGGGCTGTCTGGTTCGAGTAAACTTCACCTTCTTCTTTTTCGCGGCCGAGAGCCTTATCAACAGAGCCGATGATATCGACCACATTTTCTCCGAACATGGGGGAATCCACATTGAGCATCGTTATATCGGTCACGCCTTTAACCATCTTTATTTTCGTATCGACAACTTCCCGAATCGCCTCGGGCGTTTCAGCCTGCAGGAGAAGCATCAGGTCGTGGTCTCCCCTGATGGCATCGCAGTACAGAACGTTCTCCTGGAAGTAGAGGGTCCGATATGCCTCAAGGATATCAGCCTTTGCATCGAGTGTCACCAGGGCGTACGCGCTGTACGACTGAACCGGGGCCGTCGTCTCTTCTTTCTTGGGCGCTGGCGCCGGTGTGGGTACCTGCTCGAGCAGCTCGGTCAGCTCTTCCATCGTGAACGGTTTTTCCAGGTAGCCATCAGCCCGCTCTGCTTTCACTGCCTCTTCTACTGCGGCGTCGCCGTGGCCGGTAATGATAATGACCGGCAGTTGCGGATAGTTCAGCTTTATCACCTTCAGTAGCTTGATACCGTCAATGTCAGGGAGCCTCACGTCAACTATGGCACAGTCCAGGGGGGTGTTCTTTCTCTTGAACATGTTGAGCGTCTCCAACCCCTTCATGCCATTCTCACACGGCTCGGTGTAGTATCCTTGTTGCATAAGACCCAGGGTCACGTGCCTTCTCAAAGATGCCTCGTCGTCGATTAGTAACACTTTCTTTTCCATGATATGCTCTCCTTTTTGGTTTTTTTCGTGTGTCATCATATGGAAAAGCTATAAAGCAATAAGAATGCCACAAGGTAAAAGTACATTATTTCAGCAACTTAGGTACATAGACCCAAAATCACGGGAGACGGACTACGATAACAAATTGTATACGGGAGGCTAAATAGGTAATTATTACAGTAAGTTACTATGCTGCTATTTTTATTTACATTTTACAATAAAGTGCCGGAAGCCCTATTTACAAGGCTTTCTCCAATGTAAAGGGATTATGTGTAAATATTTTTAGCGGATAAGCTGTGGGAGGATCGCTATTTCTTGTTCTCTCCCCCGGATTGGGGGTTCTGATTGGCTGGCTGCACTTCCTGCTTGGGACCGTTCTCGGAATCTTTCGGTCGGTTTTTCTGGCGCTCCGGGTCGTTGGGCCAGGCCTGATGAAGTCGGTCCGGCACTCCCAGGAGGATCCCGGTTGCCGTGTCGCAATCGCACGCCAATACAGGTGCTGCGGAAACGGCCATAAGCAGCAAACAAAAAAGAACAACTACTTGCTTCATGACAACCTTCCTTTGCTTTTCTTATTCGAAGCTCACGTACGAATAATATAAAGCATTTGTGTCGTGATTTCTCTTACCGGGAGCCCTTCGCTTCGGGTTCGCTTGTGGTGAGCTCGGGAAGTTCCGCAAGGTAAAGACAGAGGTGCAATTTCTGGTAGGCCGGCCGATCTGGATCCATTCTCACCCACTCGTCTTGAGCCGATGTTGTCGGTGTTGTTTTTTCTTCATCTTCCATTAAGACTATTCTAGCGCGGCAGCCATGGGCTGTCAAAGACATGCTTACCCGGGCGCCGAGGATCATGCACTTGTGCATGGATGAAGGCGTCCTCACGGAAATCTATTGACATGCCGACGAACTCTCTATCAAAATAAAGCTGCGCCACGTCGATGTACCCCACTGCGCATTTGCTTTTCTTGGAGGTTAGTATGGAACTTACATCGGAACAGAAAGATATCGTCAAGGCGGCCCGGGAGTTCGCAGAGGCGGAGTTCACGGATCGTGCAAAGGAATTTGATGAGAAGGAAGAGTTCGACCCTGCCATATGGAAACGTGCAGCCGAGAATGGTTTCATCGGAAGTTTTATCGAGGAAGAGTATGGTGGTTCAGGGTTGGGATTCCTTGAACACAGCCTCATTACAGAGCAGTTCTGGCGTGTGGACCCCGGTTGCGGGCAGAGCCTGTGCGCGCTCAGCTTCGGCTCCGAGATGATCCAGGCATTCGGAACAAAGGAACAGAAGAAGAAGTACCTGCCACCGATCCCCGCAGGTGAGGCGATCATCGGGTTTGCCATCACCGAGCCGGATGCAGGCAGTGATGTGACCATGATTAAGACCAGGGCAGAGAAAAAGGGAGACAAGTATGTGATCAACGGCTCCAAGATGTTCATCTCCAACGGCTGCACGGCGCATTTCATGCTCGTCTATGCTCTCACTCATCCCGAGGAACGGGATGTGCACAAGAGATTCAGTATTATTGTAATAGAGACGTCCATGCCCGGCTACGAGGCGACCAAGATACACGGCAAAATGGGTATAAGGGCTGCAAACACCGCGGAAGTCAATCTGACCGGCGTTGAAGTACCTGTAACAAATGTCATAGGGCAGGAAGGCCGTGGTTTCTATCAGCTCATGGATTTCTTTAATAAGACACGCAACCACGTGGCCGCTCAAGGAGTCGGCGTTGCCCAGGGAGCCCTCGAAAAAGCCATTTTTCATGTGAAACAGAGAAAGGCGTTCGGCGGCACGCTGGCACGGCTCCAGGGGGTGCAATTCAAGATCGCCGAAATGGCCACGAGGGTCGAGGCAGCGCGAGGCCTCTACTGGAGATCAGCCTATCTTCTGGATAAAGGTAAGGCCGACGCTGCTCTCATCTCGATGGCAAAATGGTATGCGGGAGACACTGCTGTTTACGTGACCAATGAAGCGCTGCAACTCCACGGAGGTTATGGGTATATCGCTGAGTACGATATCCAGCGATTCTACCGCGATGCCAAAATCGTTGAGATTTATGAGGGCTCCAAGGAAGTTGAAAAAGCAGTCATAGCGAGCGAACTTCTGAAGAGGGTCTTCTGAAAGGCATCCGGCCCTTAGGCATCCGGCCCTTACTTGACAGATAGCCCCACGGTCCCTATCTTACGTTACATAATATTTTCGACAATCAAGGAGCCGTGCCATGAAAAAGGCGACAGCCGGAATCGCTTTGGCGTTGGGTGCACTCATTCTTTTATCCCCGCATCTTTATGCAGCGGAACATCCGGGGAAGACGGTGGAACATCCCGGGTCAAAAGTCGAGCAGAAGGGAAAACCGATTACCGCCGACACCGTCAAGAAGGCCATTGAAGACCATGCCAGGGAGATGTCAAAAGCCCACGGCGGTTTCTTCATGGTCAGGGATGAGAAACTTAATAAGAACTGGCAACTCACGTTCGTGAAAGTTCACGATCCTGTGCGCACCTTCCAGAAAGACGGGCAGACGGTTTATTTTGCGTGCAGCGATTTTAAATCTGCCGACGGGAAGGACCTGCTCGACATAGATTTCTGGATGGTGCCGAAAGGGGATAAACTGGAAGTAATCGATACCAAGATCCACAAAGTGAACGGTGAACCGAGATACACCTACGAAGGAGTCGAGATAAAGGAGATTAAGTAGCACCAGAGGAAATTCTAAACTCCAATATCTAAATCGTAAACAATATCGAATGACCAAAATTCAAGACGCGCCGTGTTTTGTTGTTTGAGTTTGGAGAATTGGAATTTGTTTAGGATTTGAATATTGAATATTCGGATTTGCTTCAGAGCGGTGTAAGAAGGAAGGGTTTGATCTTCATTGTTACATCGCCGCGTGGACCGGAGAGGCCCATCACTTCCAGTTCGGCTTTATCCCTCGACCAGCGATAACTGGCGAAAATTCGGTCCCAGAAACTCAGTATAGTCGAAAAATTGGTATTGAAGCAGGCGCGGTAAAGTGCATGATGGCAGCGGTGCATCCTCGGAGTGACGATCAGCCTTTCCAACCTGTCTTGAAAGCGCATCGGTATGGCGACATTGCTGTGATGGAAGAGCGACGCGCTGTTGAGAAGAAGGTCGAAAGCCACCAATCCCCAGAGTGACGGCCCCCAAAAGAGAATCATCAGACATTTGGAGCAACCCGAGAGAATAAGCTCTCCGATGTGGAACCTCGCTGCCGTAGTCACATCCAGTTCCATATCACTGTGGTGGGCCCTGTGAAAGCGCCACATGAACGGCACCTTGTGGAACGCGCGATGCATCCAGTAATCCCAGATATCGAGGAGAATGACTGTTGCAACGATCTCGGTCCAGCCCCCGAGTCCCAGCAGGGACGCTATGCTTAGAGCATGGTGCTGTGAATACACGAGCGCGCCGACTGTGGGCCAGGTCATCACCAGGTAAAGGATTACGCTATTGGTGATGTTCAGTCCCAGGTGAAAGATGACCCTGAAAGACTTTTTTTGAGCGGTGGGTGCATAAGGTGCGATCTGCTCGATAAGGAGGAGACCAAAAAATAGTGTGAAAAAAGCTGTAGCTCTTATAAAAAATGGTAGACTACCCATACCGTATCCTTATCAAAGCCTTGCTCCGGTCACTATACCATGGAACGAACAGGAAACAGGATGAAGGCAAGGCGCAAGAGCTAGCAGCTTACGTGGAGATGGTAGCCGTAAGTCCTCTGCGATCAAGGAGAGTCTCATGTGCAATTGAGGATGCCGGCCTTGTGACATAATCGAGCCCAAAGCGCCCAATCAACAGAGGAGGAGAGGATGGACATAGGAAAAGGCGGAGCAGAACAGATACAGATCAACACGACCGACGAGTTGTCGAGAGGGCGATACGCCAACAGCATGATTGTGGGGCATGGGCCGGAGGAATTCACCATCGACTGGTTGCTTCAGTCACACAATGGGGCCCACCTTGTCTCGCGAATCATCGTGACCCCGGGGCACATGAAACGCATCGTGAAGGCTCTTGAAGAAAACCTCTTCAGGTACGAACAGAATTTCGGCGAGATCCGGATAGTGGAGCCGCCTCCAACAATGGTCCAATGAGGTCATCGCACTGTTACCTGCACCTGACCCGCGTTGCCACTCCTGTGATCCACCGCGACCAGGGTGACACGAACGCCCGGTTTTAATGAGCTGACGAGCTCGATGAAATTCTCGAGGCTGCTGATTGTTTGTCCTTCAATCTGAAGGATGAGATCCCCTGGTTCGAAACCAACCTCTCCCAGCGGCCCTTTCGCGTCGACCCGTGTGATCGCAACGCCCTGGTTGCTTTCAAGCCCGTACTTGCTCACTTCCTGGGGCGTGACAGCACGAAACTCAGCTCCCAAACGCTCTTTGAGCGAGGCAGCCAGAATCTTGGTCGCCTCCTGCAAGCTTCCGATGTGGATTGTAAGGTCATGTTTTTTGCCGGCGCGCAGAATAGTGACACGAGCGTCGCTGCCTATGGGTGTATTGGCCGCTTCGTTCCGGAGGGAACTCGCGTCCGCAATCTCCTTTCCCTGGTAAGCAACAACAATGTCGCCCTTTTTCAGACCGGCTCTTTCGGCCGGTCCTCCTTTGACGACCTCACTCACGTAGGCGCCCTTGAGAGTGTCGACACCTGCCGATTTGGCAAGTTCCTGAGTGAGATCCTGTACGCCAACCCCCAGCCAGCCTCGCTCGACTTTGCCATGCGCGATCAGTAGCTTGCTGATGTGTTGGGCTATGTTGCTCGGTATCGCGAAACCGATTCCCTCGGAACCTCCGGACTCCGATGCAATCGCAGCATTGACGCCGATCACTTCACCCCTCAAATTGAGAAGGGGGCCGCCGCTGTTCCCCGGGTTGATGGGGGCATCTGTCTGCAAAAAATCCTGATAGCTCGTCGGATCGGTAATGCCGCGGCGGTGCTTTGCGCTGATAATGCCCTGCGTCACGGTCTGATCCAGACCACGCGGGTGACCTATGGCCACCACCCATTCGCCGACTTCTACCTTGTCCGAATCTCCAAAGGTTACGTAAGGAAGCTGTTCCTTGGTTGGGATCTCTATGACTGCGAGGTCTGTTTTCGGGTCTCCTCCAACGAGCTTCGCCTGGTAGTGCTTTCCATTGGCAAGGACTACCTCAATCTTTGTCGCGCCGCCTGCCACGTGATAGTTGGTCAGGATATGGCCGCGAGCATCAATAATCATGCCGGTCCCCAGTCCCCTTACCTCGCGCTTGAATTTCTTGGGCATCTTGGGATTACCGAAAAAGTAGCGGAAAAAAGGGTCGCCCTCGAAGGGAAGAAAGGGGTTTGCCACTTCCTGGCGCTCGGTTACTTCGATATGGGCAACGGCAGGGATGGTCTTCTTTGCGATCTCCACGATGGCTGTACTCAGATCAACAGAAGGGGCTGCTTGCGAGGGACAGGGCGCTACCAGAAGAGCCGGTCCCCCCATGAACGTGACGACGAAGAAAAGCAGGATCAAAGAACGACCATTCAGAAGTAGAGAAAGTGACACGGTGCACCTCCTGTGCATCAAAGCATTCTACTTCAACTAATGTAAGACCGTGAAGGAAGATTTGCCAGAAACGACCGCTGCCCGATTATTATGCGCTCCCAGCAATGGCAAAGGAATGTAGTCTTCCGGTACTGGGTCGGAGAGTATCCCAAAATAGTCATCGGTTCAACGCTGCACGTCGTTTGATTTGCTCCCCTGTTGCCTGGCGATTGTGGTAACATAGCGGAGACGGACAAGACGGTAAGGAGGGTGGGTATATGAAGAAGCTATCCGGAGGATTGACTGTGGCTATCTTGGTGCAGTTAATCCTTGGCCTAAGCGCGCTGCGCGCTGGCGCGGCAGAGGACTCGGAAAGAAACTGGACCATGTACATGAGAGGGAGAGATGGAACGGAATATTACTATGATAAACAGGCGGTACTGGAAACACCTCAACGATACCTGCAGGTGTGGCGAAAAAGAGTATTCAAGAAAGGGGCAGCGCAAAAGGAGATCATAACCTTCGATCAGCTGGCCTGCGATTTTAGAGAAGAGTTTCGCACGTTGCAGATGACCGTGACCTATTGGGATGGCACCTCGAAGGTGTACAGCAACTTCACACAATGGGCGCACATTTACACAAACAGTCCTGAGCAATACCTCGTGGACGAGCACTGCAAAGGAACATACAAGGTGGTACCCGAAAAGTGACTCCAAATCATGAATAAAAGCTTGGCGGATGGAGATGCTGTACGAGCTACTTGTGTTGCCAGTATTTCCAGACATCGGCCTGGGCTACTCCTGGTATTCTATCGATAACAGCATTGACCAGCTTTCCGTCCTTTTTTTCCACTTTCAGTATGTACATGGTCATGATCCTCTGGTGATACTTGTCAAAAGCAAGCGGACCCGCAGGGGTTTCGATCTTAGGCGCTATCTGCATGACCTCCTTGGCTACGCGGGTGGGATCCTGAACATCGCCTTTGAGGGACGCAATTGCTGCTCCGATTACATTCGCAGCGGTGTAACCGTACTCAGCATACCTGGAAGGGGGCTCACCGTATTTGGCGGTGTACGCCTTTACGAACGCCCGGCTTTTGGGAGTATCCAGGGCTGCGGAGTAATGGCCGATCGTGATGATACCGAGAGCAGGGTCTCCAATGCTTGCCAGATAGGGATCATCGGTCAGGACGTTGTGACCGAGAAGGGGAAGCCTTTTCTTTAGCCCGAACTCCTCATACTGTTGCACGAAGCGTACAGCATCTGTGCCGGTATAGAACGTATACACCGCGTCCGCACCCTTGACATCAATGACGCTCAAGAAGGGCGCGAAATCCATGGTGCCCATCTTGGGATACACTTCTTTCAGGATCTTCCCTCCGGCCTCCGTAAAGCCCGCCTTAAATGCGTCCAGCGAATCATGTCCTGCCGCCCAGTCAGCGGACGAAAGCACCATATTGCGGTAGGCGGTATTCTTGTAGACCCATTTTCCCATGGTAAAACTGCTCTGGTCGGCTGTCTCGCACACGCGGAAAACGTTTTCGCTCGCTTTATCCGGGGAGGTCAATTCTTTCGCGGTGGCAACAGGGTTTATCTGGACTACTTTCTGCCTGCGGATGTAATCGTGAATGGCTAGACCTACGGCACTGCTGAGAGGGCCTATGATGAAGTTAACTTTTTGTTCTTCAACCAGACGCCGCACTTTCGTCAAGCCAACAGTCGGGTTAAGCTCGGTATCCTCCTTGACTATCTGGATGGTGCGCCCGCCTGCCTTTCTGCCGATCTCGTCGAAGTATAACTCTGCACCGTCATTCGTCAGCTTCGCTGCCAGCGCGTTCACGCCGGTATAGGGGAGGAGTATCCCTACTCTAATCGGCGGCTGCTCGGCGGCCGATGCGTTTGCGCTCCAAAGAAAAAAGAGACCAATGCATAAAGCAAGACCAATCCACACCGATTTACTGCTCCCAGGCCTCATAGTTGTGCCCCCTTGTCTCGCAATGTGTTTTTTGGAATTACGTTCCAATGTAGTTTAAAGTTAGTGAAGGTGTCAATGAAAATAACGAACATCAGTGCCACGGTTGCCACCCGGAACGAGGCTGTGCCTGACGTATAATTTTTTAGGTGACATTGGAGTATTTTAGGTTATATATATGCCGAATACCTTGCAAACTGTTGAGGATAGGTTTGGGTGATGTCAAAGAGTGAAGAGAGATGAGGAAAAAACCTATGAAGCAGGTGCTGTCGATATGTATGATGCTGTCGGTTTTGATTGCAGTTGCCGTGGGAGATCTTGCTGCTGCTCCGTATTACGAGGGTAAAGTAATCCGGATCACGGTGGGCACAACCCCGGGGGGCGGTTACGATGCGTGGGCCCGTATTGTCGCCAGGCATTGGGGCAACCACATCCCGGGAAAGCCGACCATCGTTGTCGAAAACATCCCGGGAGCCGGGGGGCTTATCCAAATCAAGAATTTGTATTCGGCGACCAAGCCTGACGGCCTCACAATCGGCCACATCCTCGGTGGTTTCATATTAGGACAGTTCCTGGGAGAGCCTGGTTATGACTTTGACGGTGAGAAGTTCAATTTCATCGGTGCCTCTTACAAGGACAACGTCGTACTAGTACTTAGCAAGAAGAGCGGCATCACTTCCGCGGAGAAACTGCGGGCCTCACCCGTGCCCGTCAAAGTGGGTGGCCTGTCAAAGGGGAACTCCTCCGAGGGTGCCCTGCGAATGGCGAAGTACATCGGCTTCCCACTCCAGATCGTCTCCGGTTACAAAGGCACTACCGAAATCCGCATTGCCATGGAGAGCGGAGAGGTTGCAGGAGGACCTCCAGGCTGGGACAGCGCGAAAACCAGCTGGCTCAAACCCGATTCAGACGAGGTGTTCGTGGCACTGCAGTTTGTTCCGAAGCCCATCAAAGAACTTCCAAAGGTTCCGAGGTTGATAGAGTTCGCCAAGACAGATGAGCAGAAAAAGGTCGTAGAGGTCGGAGTTCATGCTGTGAATGACTTCGCTCGGCCTTTCGTTGCGCCTCCGGGCGTCCCTAGGGAGCGCGTGGCAATGCTGCGCAAGGCCTTCGACGACATGGTGAGGGACCCGGCATTCCTCGCCGATGCCGCGAAAATGAAGGTCACGGTAGACCCGGCGACTGGTGACGAACTGGCCGCTGAGATTGCTGCGGTCGCCAAGGCAGACAAGGCGATCCTCGCGAAGATCAAGACGATTCTCTTCGAATGACCTGCGGCCTTATATGAAGAAGGTGGTGCTGAGAAACCAGTAGAGGCGGTCTATCGCTGGGGCTCGGCGTCGCCCCCTCCAGTGGCAAAGCCATCACCCGCAAGCGGGTACCCGGCCTCCCCCTCTCGCGAGCCGTGCTCGCTGGATAGATTCCTTACGGGCGGCGCGAGCCAGCAGAGCACCACGCTTTGAACGTGGGCGAATGTATGCAATGTTTGCGCGAACGCATATCGTAAGTACCAGAGCTTGCCCGTGGGAATCTATTCCGGAGGCGACTGACACTCAGCGCGATAATTCCTGGATCGCCTGGTCAGATGTCATGACCCTTCCCCAGAGTCTTCCAAAATTAGTCAGCAATTCCTTGACGTAAGGCTCCGAAGCATCGGTGGAGATTGCATCAGAAATAAGCACGGCGTTATAGCCATTATTGAAAGCGCCTTTGCCTGTCGAATCCACGCAGATCTGCGTTACGGTCCCGGTGACCAGTACTGTCCGGATTCCGTTCGCCTTGAGGGTGATATCCAGGTTTGTCCCTTGGAACGCGTCGAAGAGATCCTTGTCGATGACAGTGTCCCCTTTTGCGGGGTAGATCTCGTCCACCACATCCGCCGAATCGAGCTCCTTCTGCACGTCCGGGTAGAACCTCTTGAACCCCGGAACAATGGCGTTTGCTTTTAACGCATCCGGGCGCCCAACCTTCATGAGACGGACTCTTTGATTGTCGTTAACATCGACAAGTCTCGTGTAGATAACCGGCATCTTGTTGGCGTGAAAGTAGTCTATGAGTTTCTTGTTGGCACCCAATGTGGCCTTCGCTGCTTTGGTTTGGAGGATACCGCCGTCCCTCACGAAGTCATTCTGCATATCAACCACGATGAGGGCCGTCTTGCCTTTCTCCGGAACGAATGCAGGCGGCGGTGCGGCGTAAGCGGCTGTCTGGAAACAGCAGATCAAAACAGCAAACAACAAAACTGTGATTTTCATCTCTCCCTCCCGATACATCTTCGTTGTGATAACAGCGCTCAATGATTCGATGGTAACAGCTATGGCCAGAGGTGTCAATGCAACACTTACCTCCTTACCAGAGCAAGCTGCCGCCTCGGTCGATCGAAGCGGCAGCTTGTTGTTAATGGGCTTATCGACGCGCGCATCTGTAAGTGATCGGTGCGCACTTATTTCAGCTTCGTCGTGACCATCTGAGAATAGAGCTGTGCCGTAGCATAGTCGGTAAGTGCAGTACTCCAGAGAGATACTTGCCCTTTGTCGCGACCGTGAGAGGTGTTTTCCGCGGCCGCTTCTGCCATTCTGCCTTTCCACCATGCCTCAGTCGCCTCACTGAGCAAATCCGTGAGCTCCTTTCGAGTAGCAGCATTTAATCCAGAAGCCTTACGAGTGAAAGCAGACCAAGCGGCCTGCAACATTTCCCAGGCGTCATCGGATGCAGCGCCGGCTACTTTATCAATAGAATTCTTTAGCTGCCACTTCGTGTATTCGCCGGTCGGTTTGGGATCGTCCGGCCAGTAATATTTGATTGACGTGCCCGCCGGTCCCCCGGATTGGAGATAGGTTGTATTTCGCACGGGAAATTGGATCACCTGGCCCTCGCCGCCCTCGCAGTTATTGCCGGGAACGTAGCAGACGAAGGAGGTAGGGGGATCGGTAGTCATGTCAAGCTGAGAGAAGTCGTTGGGGACTACAGTGTTCCATTGCTTTTTTGCGGCATCGTACCACTTGTTGGACAACCATGCGGCTTTGGCAAAGTCCAGGCCGATAGTTCCACGTGGAGCATTAGAGAGTTCCTTGAAAATGGTGTTGTACCGCACGTAAGTGTCCGGGAACCAGTCCGCAGGGATTCTGTAGGGTATCATCGCAGGGCTGTTGTAATCATTTGTAGTGGCAACGAAGTCTTTGTTCTCTCCGAGATCGCCCGGTTTCCTTTTCAGGCAGCCGCAATAGCTGCATTCGTATGCAAACACATCACCCGATTTGTCCGCAAAAAGAAAGATGCCTGTCACACCTCCTTTGGGAGTTGCGTCCAGATACTTCATTGCGTCCGCGGGCGATTTAGCATACTGCAGCATATAGTGAAAGTAGACTTCTGAAGTGACTCCCCAGTTTGTGGCGCAGGGTGTCCTGGGATCGGTTACCGAAGCCGTCATGATCCAGGCAAACTTGTCATTCATACCGGTGTTGCTTGCAATCCTACCAGCCATGGTCAAATCTATAAAACGCTCGCCCTCATCTGGAAACGCGATAAGAATAACAAACGATTTTATGTCTTCGATGAATCCGGTTGTAAGGGAGACCATTGACTGATGGTCCTGCGTGGCGTTTCCGGTCGCTGCGAAGGAAGTGCAGGAAGCCTGCGCGCGATTACCGGTGCGCGCCTTGGCCAGAGCCGTCGCCTTCTCGTTCTGCAGGGAAGCCACGCCGGTTTCTGAGGGATACGGTGCGCCCGGGCGAGCCCATAGTTCCTGGGGTAAAACCATGAGCGCTATAAGGTCAACGTAGCTGATATGGACGCCCTTGTTCTTGCATCCCTTTGATATCCCGCGGAGCCATTCCTTCATCTGAGGGTCATACTTCTCAATGTAGTAGGTCCAGACTTGTATGTCTTTGAGTACCCCGTCGTGACCCAGGAGCGGGCCGCCTTTGAAGACGGTTACTTCATTGTCGAGTATCTGCCAGGTTACGTCCCGATTGGCAGCGATAAGGTCCGCTGCCTGCTCGCCATACTGCACGCCCATCTCGTAATTACTGCCGGACACGACAACGACTCTTATGGGTGCTGACGTATCTGGTGCGGCAAAAAGCGTGGCGCAATGAAAAAAGACCAGACCAAAAACAGCCATTACAGCGATTGCGCAAATCGTTTTCTTCATATGATTGCTCCTTTCATTAGACATTCCATTATCCAGGCAAACCATAGTTGCCCATCCGCTGACGAAATCGCATTCACCTCCTTTTCGATTTAGATCCAAATGCGAAACAGAACCTGAATCGATAGTAACGGAAAGAGGCACCGGCTTTCAATAATCGCCAGTCGTTTTTTGTGTAGAATTATGTCATCCGAGTTGTAGTCGTCCGACTACAAAAAAGAGGCTTTTCTATTTTCAATCAACAAGGCCGTGCTTTGCAGCATATCGTGCCAATTCGGCATTAGATTTCATTTTCATCTTCTGGAGAATACGCGTGCGGTAGGTGCTTATGGTTGGGCGGGCAAGCGAGAGTTGGTGGCTGATCTCTTTGATCGATTTGCCGTTAACGATCAACGAG
>DATKNH010000081.1 GCA_035541455.1 Syntrophorhabdales bacterium | reverse complement strand
TACCGAGAGCCTCTGCTGCGGCATGGGCGGCGGCAGGGTCTGGGCAGAGACGGAAAAGCATGAGCGCTTCTCCAACCTGAGAGTGGAACAGGCGCTCTCCCTCGGCGCAGAGGAGCTGGTGACTGCCTGTCCTTACTGCGTTACGGCGCTGGAGGACTCCAGGCTCGTGCTCAACCATGCGGATGATATACAGGTGAAGGATATAACGGAGATAGTGCAGGAAGTGATGTAGGAAACGAAGAAACGTGACGAGGGCATAGAAACGTGGAAAAACAACTAGCCGAAAAAGAAGAAGTTGAGCAGCTTCCCGAGAGTCTACCAGAGAGCCGTACCGGTGACGTCATGGTTGTCGGCGCGGGTATCAGCGGCATCCAGGCCGCCCTCGATCTGGCTGAGACAGGGCTGAAGGTGTACCTGGTTGAAAAATCACCCGCTCTCGGCGGCCATATGGCCCAGCTCGACAAGACCTTTCCCACCAATGACTGTTCCATGTGCATTGAATCTCCGAAATTCATTGAATGCAGCAGGCACCCCAATATAGAAATCCTGACCTATACCGAGGTTGAAAGGGTGGAAGGGGAAGCGGGCGAATTCAACGTCACCCTGGTTGAGAAGCCCCGGTACATTGATGCGGAGCAGTGCACGGGCTGCGGTGTCTGTGTAGAGTACTGTCCGGTCAAGGTCGAGGACGAGTACAATCAGAATTTATCGTTGAACAAAGCTGTCCACATATATTTTTCCCAGGCGGTTCCTCTTGTCACCTACATAGACCGGGAAAAATGCTCTTTCCTTAAGGAGGAGAGATGTCAGATCTGCGCGGGTGTGTGCAAGAACAGCGCTATTGACCTTTACCAGAAACCGCGCAGAATGGAACTAGAGGTGGGAGCGATAATTCTGTCTCCCGGCTTTGATGTGTTCGATCCCAAGCTTCGGAACGACTATGGCTACGGAACCATGGAAAACGTGGTCACCAGTCTCGATTACGAACGGATACTCTGCGCCACCGGACCATACGAAGGTGAGATACGGCGTACTTCAGACAAAAAGCATCCCCACAAAATAGCCTGGATCCAGTGTGTCGGATCCCGGCAGGTGATTGAAGGAGGCAACAGCTATTGTTCGGCAGTGTGCTGCGCCTATACCCAAAAACAGGTCATTCTGACAAAAGACCATGACGCAGACGCTGAATGCACGATATTCCATAACGACGTTCGCGCGTTCGGCAAGGATTTCGAACGATTCTACCAGAGGACAGAGAACCTTCCCGGCGTCCGCTTCATACGAAGCTATGTCTCAATCGGCAACGAGAACCCGGAGAATAAGAACGTCTCAATCCGGTACTCGACATATGAAGACGGGGTAAAGGAAGAGGAGTTCGATCTTGTTGTTTTGTCCGTAGGCCTGAACCCGCCGGAGGATGCGAAGAAGATGGCCGACACGTTCGGCATTGAACTGACCCCTCAAGGGTTCTGCAAAACTAATCCCGTCAATCCGATCGAGACCTCACGTCCCGGAATTTTTATGAGCGGAGCTTTCCAGGGTCCTATTGATATTCCCGAATCGGTTATGAGCGCCAGCGGTGCTGAAGCGCTGTGCGGTCAACTGCTTGCTTACAGGCGAGGAGATCTGGCGTTGGCGAGGGAATATCCCGAGGAGCGAGATGTGACCGGGGAGAATCCCCGGGTAGGCGTCTTCGTCTGTCATTGCGGCGCTAACATCGGGAGGGTGGTAAACGTTCCCTCGGTGGTAGAATACGCCAAAGGATTGAAAAATGTGGTCCACGCACAGGAAGCACTTTTTGCCTGCTCCACAGACACTGCCAAGAGAATAGCTACGACAATCCGCGAGAAGGGACTCAATCGGGTGGTGGTCGCGGCCTGCACGCCGCGTACGCACGAACCGCTGTTTAGAGACACGCTCCGGGAAGGTGGAATCAACCCGTACTTCTTTGACATGGCCAATATCAGGGAGCATTGCTCCTGGGTACATTCCCGGGAACCAGCCCTTGCAACCGAGAAAGCAAAAGATATTGTCCGCATGACCGTGGCCCGCTCCACTCTCTCAAAGCCCCTCAAGGAACTTGAAGTCTCTGTGGACAAGAGAGCCCTGGTCATCGGAGGAGGGGTGGCCGGTATGACCAGTGCCATGAGTCTGGCGGGTCAGGGATTCGAGGTCTACCTGTTGGAAAAAGAATCGGACCTTGGAGGCATGGCCAGAAGAATTTATTATACGCTGGAGGGTCTGGATGTTCAGACATATCTCCATGATCTTGTCCGCAAGGTCTATAAACACCCGGCAATCCACGTGATTACCGATGCAGCCATCACTGAGGTCTCCGGCTATGTGGGAAACTTTACGACCACAGTGAAGGCCGATTGGATGACGAAAGAGATTCATCATGGCATAGTCATCCTCGCAGTCGGTGCAGAAGAATATAAGCCCAGCGAGTATCTGTGCGGAAAAGACGACAGGGTAATGACCCAGCTGGAACTGGAGGAGAAGATCGCCGATGACGACGAAAAGGTGATCAACTCACAAAGCCTGGTGATGATACAGTGTGTCGGCTGCAGGGATGAAGAGAGAAACTATTGCAGCCGGATATGCTGCGGCCATGCGATAAAGAATGCGCTGAAGCTGAAGGAAAAAAATCCCGACATGGATATGTATGTTCTTTTCCGCGACATGAGGACCTATGGCCTCAAAGAGGATTACTACCGCGAAGCTGCAAACAAAGGCGTAAGGTTTATCCGCTACGAGCCGCAGGACAAACCGCAGGTGAAAGCGGGAAAAGCGGAGGATGGTCGTTCTGTTCTCAAAGTCACAGTAACCGATCCTGTTCTGGGAAAGCAACTCGAACTGGATGCTGATACGCTGGTTCTGTCAGCCGCCACGATTCCTTCAGGGTCAATTCAGGAACTGTCCAAACTGTTCAAAGCGCCCCTCAACCCTGACGGTTTCTTCCAGGAAGCCCACGCAAAATTAAGACCTGTTGACTTTGCATCAAGCGGGGTCTTCCTTTGCGGTACAGCGCACTATCCCAAGCACATATCGGAAGCCGTCAGCCAGGCGTATGGCGCTGCAGGAAGGGCAGCAACGATTCTGTCCAAGGATAAGCTGGCGACTGATGCGACAATCGCACAGATCATAGAAGACAAGTGTGTCGGCTGTCAGGGCTGCATAGAGGTATGCCCCTACGGCGCTATTTCGTATGACGAGAAAAAGGAAAAATGTTTCGTCAACCCCATTCTGTGCAAAGGCTGCGGAGGATGTGCGGCAACCTGCCCTTCCGCGAGCATACGACTGGAAGGGTTCCGGCACGATCAGATATACGCACAGCTGGATGAGGCCTTTGCGTAGGATAGGTACTTGGAGAGGAAAGCAATGGGGAAGGAAGCCACGAGCCAAGCCATGAACCCTGAGAAATTTGAACCCAAGATCATAGCCTTTTTGTGCAACTGGTGCAGTTATGCGGGAGCCGATCTGGCCGGCGTGAGCAGGATGCAATATCCCCCGAGCACGCGAACAGTCAGGGTCATGTGCACGGGCACAATCTCGCCTCACCATATTCTGAAGGCATTCCAGAAAGGAGCTGACGGCGTCATCGTTGCCGGGTGTCACATAGGGGATTGCCATTACCTGAAGGGCAACTATATGACCATCAAACGAGTGGCTATATTGCAGGAGCTTATGAAATTCACCGGCCTTCAAGAGGAGCGGTTATTTCTGAATTGGGTTTCGGCGGCAGAAGGCGTGAGATTCGCTGAGATGGTCCGTACCTTTACCGACAAGATAAAGGAATTGGGGCCGTCACATTTGAAGACATCGTATTGATAGGACTCTGAGGTAAGAGAATCATGGAGCCAATGGCGGAAAAAGTAAAAGAGTTACTGAACGAAGGCAGGATTACAGGGTTCGTGGGGCTGAGGAAACAACATAATCAGCCGGCCCCCCATCTCTTCACCAAAGAGAATATGGCAGACCTGGAGAATCTCGTCGTAGGGGATGTGCGGTATCCCTTGAACAAGGTGCTTCTCAAGCTGGCACATAGATTCCCCAAAGATCGCCTTGGAGTAATGGTGAGGGGTTGTGACGAAAGGGGATTGAACGAACTCTTCAAATGGAATCAGCTGAGCCGGGATCACGTAACTCCTGTAGGTATTGCCTGCCCCGCCGCTCTGGCTGAAGCGTGCGAGTGCTATAAGCCTTATCCCTCGGAATGGGTTGTGGGAGAAAAAACTGAGGGGATTTCCCATAGCAAGCGTTTGGAAAAAAATGAAACATTGACCCAGGAGAAACGGCTGCAGTATTGGTTGGGTCAGTTCAACAAGTGCATCAAATGTTACGGGTGCAGGGATGCATGTCCGATGTGTTTCTGCAAGGTCTGCAGCATTCAGGACAGGAACTTCATCCTTACGGGTAAACTCCCTCCTGAAAATCCGACCTTCCATCTGAGCCGCGCTGTGCACATGATAGGCCGCTGCATTGATTGCGGCCTCTGTGAAGAGGCGTGCCCTTCGGATATTCCCGTCCGGACGCTCTACAAAGAGGTTGGTAAAATCGTCGAGAATTTATTTGATTACAGGACGGGAGAAGATACCAAGGCAAAATCCCCTTTAAACCTTCTGGGGGAGCCTACGATGGACATCTCGGACGTTAACAAATAGATTTTCATGCGTTCCCCTATGGAAATCTATCTAGCGAGCACGGCGACCGGGTACCCGCAGCCGCTCAGCGGCTGGAGGGTGGAGGGGAGGCCCCACGTGGCTTGCCACTGGAGGGGGCGACGTGAGCCCCAATAATAGAACGTAAGAGGTAACAATGGACTACAAATCAGTTCTCACAACCTGCGGTTATTGCGGCTGCGGCTGCGGAATATACCTGGAAGTTATTGACGGGCAGGTGGTTGGGGCCATGCCCTGCAAGACCGATCAGGTTAGCCGGGGCAGCCTCTGCGTGAAAGGGTGGAACATCAACGAATTCATCCAGAGCAAGGATCGGCTCTCCAAACCGCTGCTGAAGAGCGATGGTCAATTCAACGAGGTAACGTGGGATAAGGCACTGCAGGTGACCGCGGATACGCTCAAGAAAATCAGGGATGAACATGGACCGGACAGTATCGGGTTCCTCTGTTCCGCCAAGTGCACCAACGAGGAGAATTACCTCTTTCAGAAACTGGCACGGGCAGTCTTCGGCACTAACAACGTCGATCACTGCGCTCGTCTCTGACACTCCTCAACGGTGGCCGGTCTGGCCGCCGCTTTCGGAAGTGGGGCGATGACCAACACTATTGACGAAATCGAAGGAGCCAAGTGCATCTTCGTCATCGGCTCCAACACGACGGAGGCCCACCCTCTCATAGGCACGCGCATTCTCAAGGCGAAAGAGAAAGGAGCCAGGCTCATTGTTGCAGACCCCATGAAGATTCACCTGGCGGCGCATGCCGACATTCACGTCCGTCAGAATCTGGGAACCGATGTGGCGCTCATCAACGGCATTATGAATGTCATCCTTGCAGAAGGATGGCACAACGCTGCTTTTGTCGAAGAGCGCACAGAAGGCTTTGAGGAATTTAAAAAGGCAGTAGAAGGATACACGCCGGAAAAGGTAGAAAAGATCACCGGCGTAAGCGCACAGGACGTGAGGCGGATAGCAGAAGCGTACGCGCGTTCAGAATCCTCGATGATCTTCTACGCCATGGGCATTACCCAGCACACAACAGGCGTTGATAATGTTAAGTCTCTGGCCAATCTCGCCCTGCTCTGCGGCCAGATCGGTCGCGAAAGCACGGGCGTGAACCCGCTGCGTGGTCAAAACAACGTTCAGGGAGCCTGCGACGTGGGTGGCCTGCCCAATGTATATACCGGCTATCAAGCGGTTACTGACGCAAGGAGCGCCGAGAAATTCGGAAAAGCCTGGAACGCCAAGCTCTCCACGCAAAATGGACTGACATTAACAGACATGTTAAAAGGAGCTTTGGAAGGCAAAATCAAGGCAATGTATATCCTCGGAGAAAACCCGATGGTAAGCGATCCCGATATCCAGCACGTGAGCGAAGCCCTGAAGGCGCTCGACTTCCTCGTGGTCCAGGATATTTTCATGACAGAGAGCGCCCGCCTTGCGAACGTGGTTCTTCCGGGAGTGAGCTTTGCTGAAAAGGATGGCACGTTCACCAACACCGAACGGAAAGTCAAACGGGTAAGAAAGGCCATCGAACCCCTGGGGGATTCGCGGCAGGATTGGGAGATTATCACCGAACTGTCGTCCCGGTTAGGTTATGAAATGAAGTATGCGGATCCTTCCCGGATAATGGAGGAGATTGCAGAGATCACTCCAAGCTACGGCGGTATCCACTATGATCGGATAGATCAGGATGGATTGCACTGGCCGTGCCTCAATCGCGAGCACGCTGGAACACCTTACCTGCATAAGAATCAGTTTACCCGCGGAAAGGGATTATTTCACGCTGTCGGCTACCTGCCGCCTGCAGAACTGCCGGACAAAGAGTATCCCTACATGTTGACTACGGGAAGAACGTACGTCCATTATCATACAGGCACCATGAGTCGCCGCTCACCTTCGCTCCATCAGGAAATGGAAGAAGGATACGTGGAAATCAATCCTCAAGAGGCAAAGAGGTTGAAGATCTCTCAGGGAGAGTGGATAAAGATCCGTTCCAGAAGGGGTGAAATCGAAATAAAGGCAGACCTCAGCGAACGGGTGGAGAGAACTACTGTCTACATACCGTTCCACTTTGCTGAGAGCGCTGCGAACGTATTGACCAACCCGGCACTGGATCCTGTAGCCAAGATCCCCGAGTATAAGGTGTGCGCCGTCAGTATTGAAAAGAGGGCATAGCTCCCGGAGATTACAGTTGCAGTCACTTCACGGTTTTTTGCACGCTGCTTCCTTGGCCCTCTGTTTCCCCTACGTTCGTCGGAGCGATGTCATTAGAGTATGAACCGCGGATTCAGAAGAGTTCCCGCAATCGATAAATGTTTCGCTATTCTGGATTTGCTTGCGCAGTCAAGTGAACCCATGGGCATCAGCGACATATCGGGAAAGCTTTCCCTTAACAAGAGCACGGTCTTTAACATCGGCCACACACTCAAAGACCTCAACATCCTCGAGCACAGGCAGGATGGAAAATTTGTGTTCGGTACCCGCTTTTATATATTGGGGAGCATAGCCGGAAAGCGATCGGCACTGATCCAGACCGTTCATCCCTACTTAGAAATGATCAATGAAAAAACGAAACTTTCAGCCTTCCTGGGCATCCGGTCCGATCGTCAGGCCATCCTTATAGACAAAGTGGATTCGGCCTACGGCCTCAAAGTTTCAACTGATGTAGGCATGCAGATGCCGATCCTCGCGGGCCCAGGCATCAAGGCCATGCTCTCGCAGCTCTCCGACGAGGAGATCGATGAGATCCTCGGCCGATCCGAACTCAGAAGGTATACACCCTACTCTATCACTGACAGGGAAGCCTATAAGGAAACGCTTCTGGAGGCGAGAAGAGACGGCATCGTCTACGACAAAGAGGGCTACGTCGAGGGTATGATCGGCTTTGCGGTTCCACTGAAAACAGGCTCCAAGGACGTGCAGGCCGCGATATGGGCAGTTGGCCTGACGCACCAGGTGCCGGAGTCTTCTATTCCCGAACTGACGGCCTTTCTCAAAGGCATTTCTGAAGAGATCAGTTACCGTTTAGAATCAATGGTCCAACAGAGGTGAGCTGTATGCAGCAAAATGAACGCCACACGCTCTTCTTCTTGACAGGCGTGTTGAAGTTTTGGTATACAAAAAGTGTAAGTGAAAATATGAACAATCTTTGCGGCGAAGAACCGGTTCGACTGCAAGGAAGAGAGAAGAAGAGGGGCCAACTATGAGGTATGCAGAGACAGGATTTAACCTGGAAATAGACCTTTCAACGGGAAACATTGAACGGGTGGAAACAGACCCGAGGCTGACCGAGCTTCACCTCGGAGGATTGGGCACCAGCACCAAGATTCTCTGGGACAGGGTTCCCCCTGAAAAGGAACCGTTTGCTCCGGAGAACCCGCTCATCTTCAGCACCGGCCTTCTGTGCGGCACGCCTGCAACCGGCGCTAATCGCACAATAGTTTCAGCCCTTTCTCCCCAAACGCTGTTGATGGGCTATTCAATGATGGGCGGATTCTTCGCTCCGGAACTGAAGTACGCCGGGTACGACAAGATAATCTTCCGTGGAAAATCCCCGGAGCTGGTCTACATATGGATACAGAACGACAAGGTGGAAATCCGGGATGCCTCTCATTTAAAGGGCATAGGTGCAGTTCAAACTGCGGAGATGATCAAAGAGGAACTGAAGGATCCCAACATCCAGGTGGCGGCCATCGGGCTGGCCGGTGAAAACCGAGTCTTCACCGCCTCTATCGAGCAGGGCCGTTCCAGCGCGAGCCGCCTCGGCCTGGGCGCAGTCATGGGAGACAAAGGAATAAAGGCCATCGCGGTCCGCGGCACAAAAGACATTAACCTGGCGCGACCGGCAGAATTCATTCAGCTGTGTAACGAGGTGCTTAAGTACATCAAGTTCAGAAATGAGAACCCGGTCCCCAATGTTATGACGATTCTGCAGGGCCTTGGTTCACCTCAGGAGATGCTCCACTTTGATGAGAAGTGGCACACTGAGAACTTTATGTGGGGAAACGCCCGCACGAGGAGAAAGGACTTCTGGAATCAGGAAGTCGAAAAGAAATGGAGAGACACTCAGGAACTGGTACGGACAAGATTGATAAGCTGCTACAACTGCCCCATGAAATGCGGCGCCATCATTTCCGTTCCTGGAATCTCGACCTACATGATGAAATGCTTCTCCAAGCTCACGTATACCATGGCAGCTTACTCCGATCTGGATTTCGGCTTCAGGATCGCTCAGCGCGCGACTGAGTATGGTGTGGACGGCTTCTCCACGCCGCAGATCATGGCCTTCGCCTTTGAGTTGAAGGAGGCCGGCATTCTGAGTGATGCTGACTTTGAAGGATGCCCGTCAGACAACGAAGGAAAATTCTACTGGTTACTCGACCGCATCGTGCGCCGCGAAGGCATAGGCGACATCCTGGCTGACGGTACGCACTGGGCAGCCCAGAAGATCGGCAAAGGCGCGGAGGAGTATGCGCACAACAACATCAAAAAACATGAGCAGCTGCCCCTCAAGCTCGGCATGCTTAACCCGGTCTACTTCCTCATGTACGCCACGGGCGAGAAGATAAACATCACACAGATCGAAGGCCAGTTCCCGCAAGCGCCCTTCATGACCATGGAGGAGCGGCAGGAATTCATAAGCGACTGGATCCAGGTTCCGGATGACAAGTTCAAGCAGATCGTCCTTGACTGGGAGCCCAGAGGAGAGCGCTCCAACCCCTATTTCCCGACCGTTGACATGTCCGTTGATATTGTTGACTGGCAGGAAATGATGCACTACATCGATGATGCGCTCGGCGTCTGCGCAGGCCTCTCGTCCTTCCCGTTGAAGCCTCCTTACCACATTCACAATTATCCAAAATTGATCTCGGCCGCAACAGGGATCGACATGGACGAGGAAGGCCTCAAGCAGGTATACCGGAGAAACCGGAGTTTCCTGAGAGCGTTCAACGTAAGGAAAGGCTTGAGAAGAGCGGACGAGAAACCACCGGAAGATCACTGGAAGAAGCGTTTCCCAGAACTCGAAGAAAAACTGCTTGATGCCTATTACAAGTTCAAGGGATGGAATAGCGACGGTATCCCCACAAAAGAGACGCTGGAGAATCTGGATCTGGGCTACGTTGCCGAAGATCTTGAAAAGAGAGGGATAATCAAAAATGGCCAAGATTAAAAAGAAAATCAAGACTATCAAGGTCGATCTTGACAAGTGTAATGGCTGCCGTGCATGCGAGGTGATCTGCTCTGCCTTCCACGCCAACCCCAAGTACAGTAGTAATAATCCCGAGCGCTCGCGCATCAGGATGGTTCGTCACCCGATCAAGGATGTGTATGTGCCTCTCTATGCCGGCGAATACACGCCCTCAGAATGCATGGGCAGAGACAAGTACGTAATAGATGGAAAAGAATACGATGAATGCGGTTTCTGCAGGGCTGCGTGCCCCTCCAGGACGCTCTTCCACGAACCCGACTCGGGTCTCCCTCTCAAGTGCGATATGTGCGAAGACGATCCGCCCCAGGAGAAACCGTTGTGCGTCCAGTGGTGCCTCAATGATGCGTTGATCTACGAGGAACGGGAAGAGGAAGTCGAGGAGCAGGAAGAACAACAGGATCTCGACATAGCCTTTGAGTCCCTGGTCGATAAATACGGCGCGCAGAAGGTAATGGATACTGTGGCACGACTGTCACAGAAGAATGAGACGTCAAGCTGAGAATAAGGAAATCATACCGTGGAAACCGTAGCCCCCTTTAAAGAAGTCATAGATGAGGTAAAAGAGAAAGGCGGAGACGCCGTCAAGTTCTGCTACCAGTGCGGCAAGTGCGACACGGTCTGCCCCTGGAACAGGGTACGGAAGTTCTCTATGCGCAAGC
>DATKNH010000080.1 GCA_035541455.1 Syntrophorhabdales bacterium | reverse complement strand
ACGATTCTGGCGCATGGCCGTATCCTCGGGCTTTAAGACGTCCTGGATCTCGCGGGGCATCATCTTTGTCAGCCTCTTTCTCACACTCAGCTTCATCCATATGCTGCTGCTGCAATCCGGCATCAGGAGTACGGGTCTCATAGTAGCCGCGGATGTATTCGCCTTCCTCACGGTGATCTACGGCGGATTCGCTATGAACTACGTCAACGGCATCCCGCTCTGGAACACGGCGCTGCTCCCGGTGCTCTACGTGGTCAGCGGCCTCTGGGGCGGGGCAGAGGTGACGCTCGGCATATCCCTGGGAAGCGGTGCGATCGTGGCCGGCAAGGCAGTGGAAGAGTGGATCCGCATCCTGCTCGTCGGCTACCTGCTTCTCGTCCCGGTCTATCTGATGAGCGTGCGCTATACGTCGTCAACGGGTGAGGTTTCGGTCAGGTATATGCTCAAAGGCCAGTGGGCGACCATCTTCTGGGTCGGCGTGGTGCTCCTGGGCATGGTCATGCCCGCCTTTGCGGTGATGCAGAGCATCGTGGTGGACATTGAGGCGGTCTCCATGACCTTTCTCTGCAGCGCGATACTCTCCGGGCTGATAGGCGACCTTGCCATGCGCTACCTGATACTGAAATGCGGGGTGTACGGGCCTATTATTCCGTCGTCCAGTCGCCCGTGACCAGGAAGGTGGAACAGGGATAAAGCAGTAACTTGATGAGAGGAGAGTAAACAATTGTAGAGTAGTGTGAAGAGGTGAAGGCGAATCGGTATAAGACCAGTAACCAAAAAGGGGAGGTTACTATGAGAAACCTAAGAACTGTCGTCCTTGTCTCGGTATTTGTTGTCATCTTGTCGTCTTCTGTTTTTGCCGCGGGAAAAACAGTCATACCCGTGTACACACCCGGTGCAGGAGGAACTGCCTACCTTGTCGGCGGCGCAACGACTGCTGTAGTCAACAAGTACGTTCCTGACGTGCAGCTGATGGTGGAAACAACGGGCGGAACAGCAGCCATGACAAAGCTCATGCAGGAAAAAGCTGAGAAGAATCAGCCGTCCTTCGGCGTGCCCGACTCGAAAGTGACGCTCATGGCTTACAAGGGTGAGCCGCCTTTCAACAAACCTATGACTGCCCAGAAAGCAGTTGTCTTCACCCATGGTGCAGGCCTCAACCTCGTGGTGGCCACCAAATCGCCCATAAAATCTTACGCTGACCTGAAAGGCAAGAGGGTGGGTGTAGGGGCAGCAGGAAGCGGAACCGCGCAGATGGGCATGCAATTGATAGAAGACCATGGCGTAACTGCAAAAATGTACAAGCCGCTCTGGCTGGGCTACAACGAAGTGGTCGAGGGTATCCAGGACGGAAGCATCGATGCGGGATTCATATCCGGAACCTATCCCGTGGCTGCAATCCAGCAGCTGGCCTTTGAAACGCCTATCAGGGTTATACCTGTCGATCAGGCGGTTTTGAAGAAGGTGCTGCCGGTCAGCCCGTGGTATTACGAATTCGTGCTGCAGCCCAATTCCTACAAGGGAATTACGCAACCCACGTCCATACTGGTGTTCGGCAGCTTCTTAAGCGCCAGTGACAAGGTAGATGCAGACCTCATGTACAGGATAATGCAGGTCTTATTCGATCACAGGGACGAGTTACTCGCGGTCTGCCCCGGCATGAAAGAGATGAGTCTCCAGAATGCGACCAAGACTATTCCCATCCCTTTCCATCCGGGCGCCGTAAAGTACTACAAAGAGAAGGGGGTGATGAAATAAGAGCACGAGCATAGACGCCAGTTCAATCAGCACGTGAACGGAGGGGGGATGACAAGCGTTATCACACGAGCACGGATCATCACTTTTATCGGCGTCTTGATGGCTCTCTTTCATCTGTACACCGCCGGCTTTCGCCTTTACCCGGCAATGCAGCAGCGCACGACCCATCTTGTTTTCGCACTGGTCCTTGTCTTCCTGATATATCCGTTCAGGAAAAGCAAGGCGAGCCCGCCAAAGGCTGCAGATATTCTTTTCTCAATCCTCGACATAGCTCTCGTATGCCTGGCCATTTTTATAGGGCTCTACATGATGGTGGACTACGAGAATATATCCGCCAGAGCAGGAGGCCCGAATGCACTCGATTCAATCGTGAGCCTGATCGCGATTGTGCTTGTCATAGAGGCCACGCGCCGCATTATGGGATGGGCGATGTGTATCATCATTTTCTGTGCCCTTGCGTATGCGGTGTTCGGCTCCTATCTGCCGCCGGTTCTTGCTCACAGCGGCTACACCTTCGAGCGAATCGTTACCCACATGTTCCTGAGTACGGACGGCATCCTGGGAGTCTCGCTCGCTGTCTCGGCTACGGTCATTATTGTGTTTCTTATTTTTGGCGCGCTCCTGGAAGCAACGGGCGCTACCTCTTCCCTGACCGCCATCGGCTTGAGTCTTTTCGGCAAATTCAAAGGCGGAGCGGCGAAGGCTGCAGTCCTGGGAAGTTGCCTCTTCGGCATGATGACCGGGAGTCAGACCGCGAACGTGGCGGCCGTGGGAACGCTTACCATCCCGTTGATGATAAGAGCCGGCTACAAACCTATGATGGCAGGTGCAATAGAAGCGCTGGCTTCGACGGGAGGCATGCTTGTTCCGCCCGTCATGGGTGCAGCGGCCTTCATCATACCGGAGATGGTCGGAGGCACGTACGTGGATGTCATGAAAGCGGCCATTATCCCCGGCCTTCTTTACTACGTCGCTGTCTTCATGTTCATTCAGGTTCAGGCTTCAAAGCTGGGACTGGTCAAGCTTTCAAGGTCTGAACTGCCAAGCGCTCTCGCCCAGCTCAAAGAAAATGCGCATCTCTTCATTCCCATCCTTGTTATCCTTTACATGCTTCTTGTCGTGGGTGCATCTACGAAAAAAGCGGGTTTCTGGGCGGTGATCGTACTCGTTGCCGTCAGCATGGTCAGGAAGAAGACGAGGCTGGGTCCGTTGCGATTGACGGCTGCACTCGCCCAGGGATCGAAGAACGCGCTTATTGTCGCCATGGCGTGTGCATCGGCGGGGATCATCGAGGGGGTTCTCAATCTGACGGGTATGGGACTCCGCTTTTCCGAGGTGCTCATCTATTGCGCGGGCGGTAACATGCTTGTTCTGCTCTTCCTTACCATGATGGCATCCTTGATAATAGGCCTTCCCCTGCCGCCGGTCACCGCGTACCTGATACTGGCCATCCTTGCTGCTCCTGCGCTCATCAAGAGTGGTGTGAACCCGATGGCTGCGCATCTCTTTATCTTTTTCTTTGGCGTTCTCGGCAATATTACGCCTCCTTCTGCTCCCTGTTCCTTTGCGGCGGCGGGCATTGCCAAAACCGACCCGCTGAAGACTACAAACCTGGCCTTCCTCATCTCTGCGCCCACGTACATCGTTCCCTACATGATGGTCTATTCGCCCGAACTTATGTTCAAGGGGTCGCTGCTCTACACCGGTTTTCGGATCATAACGTCATTCTTCGCCATTGCTGCCATGTCCATGTCCTTCCTTGGCTACCTTGCGGGGAACCTCGGATTGATTGCCCGGCTCATTGTGCTCGTAAGCGGGCTCCTGATGATACCCAATCATTTCATGCTGAACATCTTCGGGTATGCAGTATTACTCGGCATCCTCTACCGCGAAAAGATCTATCCGCTTCTGGGAGCAAAGGGCGGGACCGGAACTTGACTCACATATTCTATCAGTGGGGCTCACGTCGCCCCCTCCTGCGGCAAAGGCGCACCCGCAAGCGGGTACCCGGCCTCCCCTTCTCACTCGCCGTGCTCGCTAGATAGATTTCCACGGTCGATGCGAGCGGCCGAGGAGCACGCACTTGTGCGTGGGTGAAGACGTCTTCTGTCCGCGGTACGCGTTATGCGTGAAGTACGACGGGCTTGCCCGTGGAAATCTATGCAAGACACGTCATGGCGGGTTGAACGTTTGATTCCGCCCGCCCGGTATTCCTCCTGATAAAATCGAGCACCGTGCGTGCGTAGTCTTCAGGTCGCTGCTCATATGTATTATGGCCGCACCTGGGAAAGACCGCGAGTTCGCCGCGAGCCAACTGCCTGTAAAAGGAGACTGCCTGTTCGACGTCGAAGATGGAGCTGCGGTCAGGGTAAAGCACGAGCGTAGGACAGGTAACCAAAGAGAGCACGGGACGCAGATCGAAAAAGTCTGAGCCATACGCACCACCGAATTTTGCGAATTGATCGTATCGTTCTTGTGCTTCTTCTCCGTGCCAGTCGATCAACTTTGCCTGGAGCTGCGGCTCCAACCAAGCAAATCTGTTCACCAGTTTTGCGATGTTCAGTTCCTTCACCGGCACCTCACTGAAGCATTGCGTACTCGCCGCGACAAGGGTTATGACCTCTTCAGGATACTTGACGGCGTAGTCGGCGCCGACCACGCCGCCTTCGCACTGACCAACTATATGGCACCTTCCTATGCCGAGAGCATCCTTCAATGCCCGTAACTCTTCAACGCTCTCCGGTCGATAGCGGTCACTTTCATAAAAATCCTGGAAATCATCTCCTGCCTGGGATCGTCCGAAACCCCGCCGGTCATACATCACTGCCTTGAAGCCCTGAGCGACAAATTGCGGGTAAATGCCTTTCCATATTTTCGCGGAACCGAATCCATGGTGGAGCAGCAGTATTGTCTCCCCTTCGCCATGCACTTCGTAATACAGGTCTAAGTGATTCAGTGTTTCAAACGGCATAGGCTCCTCCGTACATCCTTATCCGGCGCTCTCCTGTGCTTGTAACATTCCTGGTGCGCTCTGTCAAACAGACAACGACAGACAACAGACGGATCTGATGTGCGCCAGCACGAAAGGGGAATGCTCCTGCCTTGTGACATCGCGGGCAGGAACGATATAGAATAACGGTATGAAGAAGCCAAATCTCCTTATCACCGGACTGCCCGGCACGGGCAAGACCACGCTCATTGCGCGATTTGTTCAGAGGTTGAGGGATATGAAGATTGCAGGTTTTTACACAGCGGAGATAAGAGAAGGGGAATCGAGAAAGGGTTTCGAAATTGTTGACCTCCGCGGTGAGCGTGTCATTCTTTCCCATGTCGATATTCGAGGAAGTCAAAGGGTGGGGAAGTACGGCGTCGATGTGGCCGGATTCGAGCAATACCTGGAGACCGTGCCATTCTTTTCAGCTGGCACGGATCTTGTTATCATCGATGAGATCGGTAAAATGGAGTGTCTCTCGATGAAGTTCAGGCGCATCGTCCTCGATCTGCTCGATGCGCCTGTCACGGTCGTAGCAACAATCGCTCTTCACGGAGGAGGCATTATCGACAGCATCAAGGCGCGGCCGGATGTGCACCTCTACGAACTCACGCGAGAGAACGGGAAGAATCTCCTCGTGGAAATTGAAATGGCTGCGAAAGTGGCCCCTATATCCTGTTAGCTTCTAGTACCAGAAATCGACGCCCGCTTTTTCTCGCCAGCCGGGTTTAAACTCGTCGTTGAAGTAAGGGCCGAGTTTGTCTATCAATTTTCGCCAGCCGGATTTATACTCCTGGGTAAAAATATCCTCCAGGAAGGGAACTATCTCTCCAAGCTTGTCCTTAGGCAGATAAGCACGCGCGCCCAGGTCATGCGACTTCTTCAGGGCTTCAGGGCTCAGGTCGTGAGCAGTGAGCATGCCGGCCCTGAAACCTCTTTTTACTGCCAGTTCAAGAAGGTCATAGCCACGGACACCCATTATGTCCAGGATCACAATGTCATACGTATTCTTGTTGATCAGTTCCGCGGCCTTCTCGTACGTGGTCGCCTTGTCTATCTGACAGTTCGGACAGGAATCCTTGATCTCCTGCTCCAGTACAGCTAGCACATCAGGTTCATCATCCACCGTCAAGAATTTCTTCCCATCCAAAACTGAAACAGCCATGCCGCACCTCCCTTTGTGTGTTCGTCGGTTATCCCAAACTAGTATCTTCTGCTATTCAAATTGCACCCGAAGCGGGTACCTTGTCAAGTGATCCTTGGGTAGTCCTCCATGACAATGCCTGGACCCCTGGTGGATGATTTGTCGTACGCGTTGAAGCGCATGCCCCTGATGAAAGGCATGTATTTTGCAAATTGGCCTCAAAAATGAGCAGCCGGGAGTATGGAGGTGGCGTCGGCACTCGGGAGCGGCTGTCAAATCAACGCAAAAAGAGGAGAATGCGCTATGCAGTGGACCAACAGTCTGAGCGTTAACGTGGGCGAAATCGACAGTCAGCATCAGAAGCTTGTAAGACTCATCAATGATCTTGGTGACGCGATGCGCGTGGGGAAGGGCAAGGATCTACTGGGCAAGACCATTGCCGAGCTGGCCAGTTATACGGTGGCTCATTTTTCGACGGAAGAGAAATATTTTGACAAATTCGGGTATCCGGATGCGGCAACGCATAAAGTGGAACACAAGAAATTTATAGAAGAGGTTTCCAAATTCAAGAAAGACTTTGATAGCGGCAATGTGGGCCTTTCCACGAGCGTAATGAATTTCCTCAGCGATTGGCTCAAGAATCATATCATGGGGAAGGACAAGAAGTACGGCCCGTTTTTCAACGAAAAAGGATTGAAGTAGGAATCAGGATAAGGTCACTTTATCATCCCGATATCGTATCCCAGTTTTGCTTCCTTTTCCCGGAGCTGTACTATGGCTTTGCGGAAGCGTAGGTACCTCTTGCCGGCCTCCATGATCTGCCAAGCCCCGATGATGACGAAAAAGAGGCCGGCGCAGGCACAGAAAATACCGCCGAGAAACTTCACGATTACGAGACCGACGGAGGTGAAGGCCAGCCCTGTCTGCAAGCAGGAGCGCATGGTTCTCTCTCTCGAGAGCAACATCTGCTCCTCGGCAAGGAGGATCTTAATATCTTCATTCCTGTCCATGTGATCCACCTCCTGTCAAGGAGTGTACGGGAAGGGAGGCCACCGCAGTCAATAGCTTCCACTCTTTCACGGCCCTCCTGCCCCCTTTGTATCCTTGAGTATTAATCCTTCCGAACTAAAAAAAAGAGACACCTGGCCGATTGTCCTATGGCAGTAATCAGCTGATACTTTTCTCATAGCACCTATGCGAGAGAAGCTGCAGACGACGAACACTTCTGGAATTAAGGACGTTCTCAAGGCCAAGAGAAGCTTCCTGTTTAAGATGGTCTGTCTCAGCCTGGCCATGTTCCTCGGAATGAGTGGCGCGCGGGCCGTGGTGATCCCTGATCGCGCTGGCGGCAATATTTACTGGGGTGGAAAGTACGTGAATATTAAACCATCCCGCTACGGTGATTACATCGGCAGAATGACAGCGGTCGATCAGATGGAAGTGATCATGAAAGACGATGTTGTGACTGTCAAAATCACAGGTCCCTATTTCTTTTACTACATGCACAACGTGAAACATACCCGCGATGCGCAGCCGGGTGATCTCTACATAAGCTCGAAGGGTTGGAAGGTTTCGGGGACACCTCCTTATACGAGTGACATCTTCGAGGAGTCCGAAGGATGGGATTATGTGGTGTCTCTTGAGAACAAGAAAGTCTACAAGTTGAAATTTTCGAACATAGTCATGACGTCAGCTCTACCACACTCTAATAAGTACCGCGCGCACCAGGCGTGGCGCGGCGGGTACGGCGAGGCTGTGGACGAAGCAGAAGTCATACTGACCGACCGGGGTTTGAGCTTCATTTTCAGCGTGAGGAATATGGCGTTGCACAGCGAGATCGGTCTCCACTGGACCATGAAATGCGGCAACGATATCATAGAAGGAAGTGCGTCTCTACCGCCTATTGCGATTGGGGCTCCTGCTGCGGGTCCCGTTGTCGAGGCTGACCCGGCTGACGCACTCAGTTCCGGCGACATACTGCCTGTGTCCGGTGAATCGCCTGTGGTACCGGCTGCCGGGCCGGAATTCGCGAGCGGCGGCTCAATGGGTGGTGTCGCTTGGGGTCTTGCCGGGGCACCTTTGTTTGCAGCATGGCCTGTTGTGGGTGGAGGTTCACACGATAACCCCTATGTAATAATCCCCCACAACACGCCTGATGGGCCGCCCGGTGCGCCCGTGCCTGGTATCATAACCCCTTATGATAACCCGGAAGGGCCCGGTGTGCCGGTACCGGAGCCCTCGTGCACTCTCCTGCTCGTCGGCAGTCTCTTCGGACTTGTTGTGCGAAGACGCTGGCGGGGCTCGCTTTGGGGCGCGCGGCCGGCTTGTCCGCGGGAATCACGCGACTAACCCGTCACGTTGCTATTTCTCTCCGACCAGGAGACCGAACTCCTTTAATATGGGAAGAGCGACAACTTCGCTGCTCTTGATGGAAGCTTTTAAGAATTCAGGATCCCCGTATTTAGGCTCCTCGCCAAGGGTTTCGAGTCCCTTTTTGAATTCCGGGTCATCGTAAATCTTCTTCATAGCATCGACAAGCGTCCTCTTGACAGGTTCCGGCGTGTTCTTGTGGATGTAGAGCCCCACGTACGTCGGCAGTTTCGCCACCTCGGGAAAACCCAGCTCCACAACGCAGGGTACGTTGGGCAGATTGCTGTACCGGCGTTCTCCCACCGTGACAAGGTACCGCACTTGCCCTGCCTTGACCTGTTCTGCCACAGCCCCATATACCATGAGCGATGCATCGGTATGGCCGCCGAGCAGCGAGGTGAGCATCTCAGCGCTTCCTTTGAAAGGAACGTCGGTGGTCTCCACACCCGCTTTACGGAAAAGCAGGAGACCGTACATGTGCTGGGAGTTGCTGTGACGGCTACAGTCCTCTCTTCTCGAACCATCGGAAAAGCATAATGCCGCCGACGGCGAACACGGCAATCACGATCCAGTGATTGATGCCCAGCGCATCAGGGATGGTCAGCTTTCCGAAATCACCCCACGCGAGCACG
>DATKNH010000079.1 GCA_035541455.1 Syntrophorhabdales bacterium | reverse complement strand
AACACCCCGGAAACACGATCCCTGGGAAGCTCTGATCGTCGTGACAGAGTGCAACGGGCAGCAGAAGGGCCTCATGATTGACGACCTGGTGGGCAAGCAGGAAGTGGTGATCAAGAACCTCGGGGAGACGCTGGAGGGTGTTAAGGGATTATCCGGCGCAACTATTCTCGGTGATGGCCGTGTGGGGTTGATCCTGGACGTGCACGGCATTTTTGAAATCGCGCACGGTTCTGCCCAGGACTGTTAGCCTTGAACCTTGAGCCTCAAGCCTCCATTATCTACAGTCCTCGCACACCATCAACTCCTCCATCGGGATGTTCCTGGTCTTTGAGATCCACTCAAGCTGAAATATGGGGAGATGGTGCCTCTTGCACGTAGGACACATGGCAAGCGCGAATTTCTTTTTCCAGATGGTCCTCACGCCCTTACTTTCTTCCATGACGATGTGCCCGGTAGGACAGATGACAACACAGGCGCCGCAGCCGATACAGGTCTCAGAGGGTTCGTCGAAGGGTGGTCCCACCTTCTTCACCGGGCCCTTCCCGCTCAAGCCAAGCGCCGAGACTCCGACTATCTCTTTGCAGCAGCGGACACACAGGTTGCAGAGAATGCATTTGCCCTTGTCCTGATCCGGTACGTATCTGGCCTCGTTGATACCGTGCTGTCTTGCGAGGTGCTGTATCAGCTCAGCCGATGGATTACGGGCAAGAAGCAACTCCAGCACCGTCCTCCTGACGAGCTTTACCTCGTCTGAATCAGTGAAGACTTCTAGGCCTTCCTTTACCGGATAGAGACAGGAGGCTACCACGCGTTTTTTGCCGGCATCATGCACCTCAACCACGCAAAGCCTGCAACGTCCGGCTGAGCCGAGTAATTCATGGTAACAGAGTGTCGGGATCACAAACCCTTCCCGTTGGGCTACCTTGAGGAGCATTTCTCCTTTTCCCGCAGAGACTCTTCTACCATTTATCGCAAGCTGAACCATGCACAAAACTCCTCTCAGCTTATTTTTACCGCATCAAAGGGACAGACGTCGTAACAGATGCCGCACGTTATGCAAAGCATGTCGTTTATCGTCTGAGGCGCTTTCCTCT
The DNA here is from genome assembly GCA_035541455.1 of Syntrophorhabdales bacterium. Lineage (NCBI taxonomy): Bacteria > Pseudomonadati > Thermodesulfobacteriota > Syntrophorhabdia > Syntrophorhabdales > Syntrophorhabdales bacterium. Next base: position 26,309 of record DATKNH010000079.1, on the reverse strand, counting down.
CGCCCACTACCGCTCCCACCGGACACTCCGCAGCGCAGCGCATGCACCCGGTGCACTTATCCTCCATGATCGTGAAGGTGGTAATATCTTTGCACACACCCGCTGGACATCTTCCTTCGATGATATGGGCCTTGTACTCATCGCTGAAGTAGCGGATCGTAGAGAGGACCGGGTTCGGTGCAGTCTGCCCCAAGCCGCATATCGCTCCCCATTGCAATCCCCGTCCCAGCTCTTCAAGATGCATAAGATCTTCTATCTTACCTTCGCCTTTGCAGATCCGGTCCAGAATCTCATACATGCGCCGTGTACCTTCCCTGCAAGGCGTACACTTGCCGCACGACTCTTCCATCAGGAATTGCAGGAAATAACGGGCCACGTCCACCATGCAATCCCTTTCGTCCATGACAATCATCCCGCCTGATCCCATCATGGACCCGATACTCGCCAGGGAATCGAAGTCGACCGGCATGTCCAGGTACTGCTCCGGTATGCAGCCACCCGATGGGCCGCCGGTCTGGACCGCCTTAAAGCGGCGCCTGCCCCTGATTCCTCCCCCGAGGTCAAAGATGATCTGCCTCAGTGTAATGCCCATCGGCACTTCGATAAGACCGGTGTTATTCACCTTGCCGACGAGCGAGAAGATCTTCGTGCCCTTGCTCTGCTTCGTGCCGATCGAGGTATACCACTCCAGCCCCTCGTTTATGATTGAAGGCACATTGGCCCATGTCTCCACGTTGTTCAGGTTGGTGGGCTTCGCCCAGAGCCCCTGCTCCACCGTGTGCACGTACTTGTCTCTCGGCTCACCCGCTCTCCCCTCAACAGACGACATGAGGGCCGTTGACTCCCCGCACACAAAAGCGCCGCCGCCACGGAAAATCTCCACGTCAAATTCGAAATCAGAGCCAAAAACATTCCGCCCCAGAATACCGTAGTTTTGTGCCTGTTCGATTGCCCGGGAGAGTCTCGAGACCGCAAGCGGATATTCATCCCTCACATATATGTAGCCTTTGTTTGAGCCAATGGCGTAGCCGCCAATGATCATCCCTTCAATGATGGCGTGGGGATTGCCCTCCATCAGCGACCGGTCCATAAAGGCACCGGGGTCACCTTCGTCTCCGTTCGCCAGGAGATACTTCATCTGTCCGTCCGCTTCATACGCGGAGTGCCACTTTCTTCCGGTGGGAAAACCTCCGCCGCCCCTTCCGCGCAATCCGCTTGCTGAGATACAATCGATGATTTTCTCCTGCGTCATCTGAAAGGCCTTGAACGGCGCGCGATAGCCGCCGTGTGCAATATAGTCATCTATCTCTTCCGGGTTTATGACACCGTTCATCTCAAGCACAACCCGTTTCTGTCCTTTGTAGAAGGGTATCTCAAGCGGAGAAACAAACTTTTCTTTTTTTCCTGGAGCCTTCAGAAGCAGGAGATCGGCTATCTTTCCCTCAGTCGCCGTCTTCAACAGCAGTTCCACATCCCTGTCCAGATCCCGCTTTCCAACAGTCTGGTAGAGTATCTCGTCCTTGCCGAGCGTAACAATGGGGCCGCGCTCACACAACCCGTGGCAGCCGGTCTTCTTGACCAGTATCCGCGATGAAAGGCCTTCACGTTCAACAGCACTCCTGAGGCTCTCCAGGAGCCTGTTGGCACCGGACGTAATACAGCCGGTCCCGCAGCAGACACGGATGATCTTCTCAAATGCCCGTTCCTTTTCCTTAAATTTCAACCCGACAGCGTCGAGTTGCTCCAATGAAAGGGGCATATTACTGATGGTCCTTGAAGTCGCTGATAATATTGCGCACCTCCTGAAAAGTAGTCTTTCCGAAATCTTTATCGTCAACCCGCACCAGAGGGGCCAGCGCACAGGCACCGAGGCAATTTACCGACTCAAGCGTAAACTCCCCGTCGGCTGTGGTGCCACCCGTCTGCACATCCAGCTGCCGTATGAATGAAAGAAGCACATCAGCGCCTCCCTTCAGGTGGCACGCAGTGCCCAGACAGACATGCACCGTGTGCTTCCCACGAGGCTTCAGGGAGAGGGACTTGTAGAACGTCGCCACCTCATTGCCGTCTGATTGCGGTATCCCGAGACGCATACAGACATACTTGATGGCTTCCTTCGGAAGATACCGATACTCTTTCTGCACATCCTGAAAAATAGCCAGCAGATGCGCTCTGTCTCGACCACACTTGAGAATTATTTCGTCCAGCTTTTTCTTGTCTACCGGCATGTCCTCCTCACCTGGCCTTTAACCGGCCACACACCTGGATTTCAGAGCCTCCCACTCAGCGGTGACCCTCTCCTGTATGCTCTCGATAGCCTCGGACGTTAGGTGTCTGAAGCGGCCCTGCCCCTTGAGATAATCCGTAATGGGGCGCAACGGCTCTGCATTATAGGTCAATTTGTAGGTGCCATTCTCCACTTCGTACAGGGGAAAAACACCCGTCTGAACCGCCAGCCTGCCATAGCGTATGGAGAGGTCGGTCGCGGTTCTCCAGCCTGTAGGGCATACAGATAGTATGTGGAGATAGGATGGTCCGTCCGCCATTTTACACTTCTTGATCTTTTCGAGCAGATCAAAAGGGTATGACGGGCACGCGGTCGCCACGTACGGAATGTTGTGCGCTACAGCTATCTTCGGCATATCCTTCTTCCATGTAGACTGCCCCACGCTGTTCTTTCCCGGCGGGCTGGTGGTGGTCATCGCGCCGAAGGGCGTACCCGATGATCTCTGTATTCCCGTATTCATGTAAGCCTCGTTGTCCAGGCAGATGTAGGTGAACTTGTGGTACCGTTCCAGTGCGCCCGACAACGACTGCAGCCCGATATCCATTGTCCCGCCGTCCCCGGCGATGGCAACCACATATACATCTTTATCGGGTATTTTGCCTTTCTTCCTAAGTATTTTAAGCGCCGATTCAATTCCCGACGCAACCGCGCCGGCATTCTCGAAACCGACGTGTATCCACGGCAACGTCCAGTCGGTGGTTGGCAGCGGGCTACTGACAATCTCCATGCAGCCGGTCGCCATTGCGATAATCGTGTCTTTACCGAACCCCTTGAGCGCGAGGCGCACAGCCAGTATCTCAGCGCAGCCCGTGCAGGACCTGTGTCCCGGCACAGCAAACTCATCTTTGGGTATCACGTTTGCCGCGAACGTCTTTATGTTGGGCAGGGACGGTATCATTCTCTCACTCCTATCATGGCAAAATTGAGTCCTTTCTGTATGCGCGTGTCCGTCGTACCTGCTGCCTGAATGTCACGAAATATGTTGTGAAAATCGCTCTGCAAGGCATCCCTCCCCCCGAGAGCAATAACATAGTTCTTGATGAGAACGCCAATGCCGGAGCGATAGGCCAGTGACGTGATTTCATGATAGAGAGGACTGTTGACGGCACCACCGGGCATGACCCGCTCCACAATCGCCACGCGCTTTTTGCCTTCAAGGGCAACCAGCAGTTCCTCTGCGGGAAAAGGCCGATAGAGCCGCAGGTTGATGAGACCCGCTTTCTTGCCATCCGAGCGCAGCTCATCTATTGCAGTCATAATAGTCTCGTTGATAGCGCCGAGCGCCACGAACACGATCTCGGCATCCTCTGTCAGGTACGTTTCTACCGGTTTGTACGACCTCCCGAAATGTCTGCCAAAGGCGTCCATGATCTCGATGACCACGTCTTTCGATTTATTCATGGCTACCTCTTGAGCGAACTTACACTCGGTATAGATCTCCGGAATACCATATGCTCCCATGGTGACTGGTTTGTCCGGATGCAGCGTGTACGCAGGATTGTACGGCGGCAGGAATGCGTCAACCGCATCCTGGGCGGGAAACTCAACAGGTTCAACCACGTGGGTCAGCGTAAAGCCGTCTATGTTAACCATAACCGGAATAAGCACGCGCCTGTCTTCAGCTATCCTGTATGCCATGATCACCGTATCGATTGCTTCCTGTCCGTTCGTGCAGAAAAGCATGATCCATCCTGTATCCCTCGTTGCCATCACATCGGAATGATCGTTCCATATGTTAAGGGGTGCTGAGAGAGCCCTATTCGCCCCGACCAACACGATGGGGAGGCGCAGCCCGGAGGCTATGAACAGGACCTCATGCATCAATTCGAGTCCTTGAGAACTGGACGAGGTAAAAGTGCGCGCACCTGCGGCCGCAGCTCCTACACAGGCCGACAGGGCGGAATGTTCTGACTCTACAGTGATGAAATTCGCGTCCAAGTCGCCGTTCGCCACGAGCTCCGAGAGGTGCTCGACGATGTGTGTTTGGGGCGTGATGGGATACGCTGCCACCACTTCGACACGGCACAATCTGGCCGCCTCGGCTACCGCCAGGGATACTTCCATGCCTCTTCTCCCTGTCATCGTCCCTCCTCTACCATGGTGATCGCCCCAGTGGGACACTCTTTGGCGCAAATACCGCAACCTTTTGAGTAATCGTAGTTTGCTACAAAATAACCGTCGGCCTTCTGGTAAATCGCCATGTCAGGGCAGACCATCCAGCAGATGCCGCATTTGATGCAGCGTGATTCGTTCCAGACGGGTCTTTGACTCCTCCAGTCCCCGGTCAGATATTCCCTTGCGTTACCCGGCTCGTCTATTACGCCCCCTATGTTGAGCTCGTGCCACTTAATCTCGTCTACCTTTTTTGCCATCCCGAAGCCTCTCGTGAAAAGTTAAAAACCCCTATAGATTAAAGCTCTTCCGCACCAAAGTCAAGGAAGGGCCCACCAACGGGCGGAGCCCGGCGGCCTTCCTGCACCTGTACCAGCGCGCCCCTGAGGCGCGACACCTGCACATTCTCATTCAAAAACAATGCCATCCGGCTTGTCTTGGGGATTCAGATGTCTTCAGGCTGATTCTTGCTGATCGCTGAGAGCTGCCTGTTCCATCTTTTCGATGAATTCCTGCATGGGAATTACCGGAAGAGTCATTATCTGAACGGTTCCTCTGGCGCCAAGCTCCATCGAGACCCACATGATTGACTCGTTATCTGGCGCCTCTATGAGATTGATGAAATCATGCTTGCCTAGACACGCATACTGTGCTATCACGTAGGCGCCCATGCTCTCTATTTCCCTGTTCACCTCTTCGATGCGTTCGGGATTATCGCTAACCGTCTTTCTGCCTTCGTCGGTGAGGTTACTGAACATAATGTAAAGAGGCATCTCTCTATCCCCCTTTCTCTCCACTACATACCCGTTACTATATATGTGGCAGGACAACCGTGTCAATACTTTGCGTTGACAATGATCTAAGTAATGATTGACAAGCATTGTAGCCGATGCTATAGAATGGGTAACATCGTAGCTTAGCTCACCGGCACAAAGATTTGGCGCGGCAGGTAGGTTATTTCTCACGGGATAGGCTTTAAGACCCCGATATTGTGCGGCCCAGAGCAGTTTGTGACTCCGCTGATTGACACTCGCTTTCAGTGAGAGGCTCCAGCATGCAATGCCCGTCCTGCCTTTATGAGAACAGGAATCTCGCCAGGTTCTGCATCCAGTGCGGCACCAAGCTCGGAGAGATATGCCCTCAGTGCGCCAAGCCCGTTCTACCCCAGGCCAGGTATTGTGATCAGTGCGGCTTCGAGCTCGCACCGGCAGCAACATCTCACGTCATCGATTACGCACAGCCCCGCTCTTATACGCCTGAGTTCCTCGCCGAAAAGATCATCAACTACAGAGGCGTTGTCGAAGGTGAGCGAAAACGTGTAACGGTCCTTTTTGCAGACGCCGTCGGCTACACAGCGATTTCCGAGAAGCTTGATCCGGAAGAAGTTCACAAACTCATGGATCGCTGTTTCAAACTACTCATGGATCAGATTCATGAGTACGAGGGCACGATCACCCAATTCAGCGGGGACGGCGTCATGGCGCTCTTCGGCGCGCCGATAGCCCATGAAGACCACGCCCGGCGGGCCTGTCATGCTGCCCTTGCCATACAACAGGCGATGAAATTATTCGCCAACGAAGCAAGGGCTGAATGGGGCATCGATTTTACCATGCGGGTCGGGCTCAACACCGGCGTGGTAATAGTGGCCTCTATCGGTGACGACCTTCGCATGGAGTATACGGCTCTCGGTGATACCATCAATCTGGCCTCGCGCATGGAGAGCATGGCTCCTCCGGGCTCAATTCTGCTCTCCGAAAACACACAGGCCGCTGCGAAAGATTTCTTCACATTCAGGGATCTAGGCAAGCTGGCTGTAAAAGGAAAGAAACAACCCGTCGAGGCATTCGAGCTGATCGGAACCGGAGCTGTCAATACGCGCCTGGCCGCATCTGTCGCTCACGGTCTGACAATGTTTGTGGGCAGGGAGCGGGAAGTGGGTGGCCTCATCAGGGCGCTGGACAAGGTGGAGTCCGGGGTCGGACAGGTCATAGGAATGGTGGGCGAGGCCGGCGTCGGAAAATCGAGGCTCATCCTTGAGTTCAGACAACGCCTCACAAGTCGTTCTTGTTTTTATCTGGAAGGGCACTGCCTCCATTTCGGAAGCATAATGGCATACCTGCCAATCCTCGACATGTTGAAATCTTACTTTTCCATAACGGAGCAGATGAAGGAGGCCGCCATAAAAGGGCGTGTTCAGGAACGGGTCCAGGAGTTGGGTGGCCACCTGTCGCATATGCATTCTCCTCTTCACGAACTGCTGTCGCTCTCGATCGATGATGAGACATACCTGAGGCTTGACCCAAGACAGCGGAGAGAAAAAACATTTGAAGCTTTGAGAGACCTCTTCATCAGGCTGAGTCAGGAAGCACCCGTGGTCCTTGTCGTGGAGGACCTCCACTGGGTCGACAAAACGTCCGAGGATTTTCTCACGTACTTCATTGGTTGGCTGACCAACAGCAGAATTCTCCTGATACTCCTCTACCGCCCCGATTATACACATCCCTGGGCGAATCGTTCTTATTACATGCGGCTCGGTCTCGATGAACTGGCCATGACAGCGCGACAACAGCTGCTCGAGTCGCTTCTTCCCGGCTCACCGGTCAGCGGAGACCTGCGGGACTTCATACTGAGCAGAGCGGGTGGCAATCCTCTCTTCATAGAAGAGCTCACTTCTGCGCTCCGCGAGAAGAAGTATATCGGTAGGACGAATGAGGCCTACGTACTGGCAAAGAAAACCTCGGAAATCCAGGTACCCGATACCGTGCAGGGGATCATCGCGGCGCGTATTGACCGGCTCCCCGAGGAGCTCAAACGGACCTTGCAGGTCGCATCCGTGATAGGCAGAGAATTTCCCTTTTCCATACTCGAATTCATTGTCGGCGACAGAGACAGTATCAGAGAGCATCTCAAAGAATACCTGCAGGATCTCCAGGGTCTTGAACTGCTGCACAAGGAGAGCCTCTTCCCGGAATTGAAGTATCTATTCAAACACGCGCTTGTCCAGGAAGTAGCTTACAACAGCCTGCTTATAAAACGCAGAAAGGAAATCCATGGAAACATAGGCAGTGCGATAGAGACACTTTATGCAGACCGGCTGGAGGAGTTTTACGAGATGCTCGCCTATCACTACGCAAGAAGCGAACACGCGCGACGCGCCTATACGTACCTGAAGCTATCCGGCAGCAAAGCGGCGAAGAATTCGGCTCTCTGGGAATCCTTCCGCTTCTTCAGGGAGGCCATCGAGGTGCTCAACAGCCTCCCTCAGGACAAGTACACACACAAAGAGCAGATCGAGGTCTGCCTTTTAATGGTTTCCCCGATGATCTCCCTCGGTTTTCCCGAGGATTCGCTGAGAATCCTTGAACAGGGCGAAAAGCTTTGCGGGGATTCAGGTGACGCGAAGTGTCTCACAACGCTTCTCAGTATGATAGGTCTCTACCACTCGGTAAAGGGGAACCCTCTGCTAGGCGTGAAGTACAACGAGGACTGTCTCAGAATTGCCGAAACAGAAGCAGACGTGAACCTCATCGCCCCTGTAGCGTTCGATCTTTGCAGTAATTACGCTGCCCGAGGAGAATTTCTGAAGATAGTCGATGTTGCTCCACGCGTGCTCACGCTCCTCGAACAAGGCGACAAGCAGTCAGAATGTTTTGATCGTGGTTACAACGTGTATACGGCTCTCTCAGCCTTTTACGCCTTCGCGACAGGCTACCTGAGCAATTTTGCGCAGGCGAAACTCGTCTTTCAAAAAGGACTGAGTGCTGCACAGGACATAGAGAATCTTTACAGCCTGGGGCTCACTGAGACGCTGTATGGATATCTTTTTTGTCATGAGGGCAACGGCAAAGAAGCGCTGACCCATTTTACAAAGAGTATCCACTATCTGGAAAAAGGACAGATTTTCGTGCTGCTCGGTCTGGCCTGGAGCGGCGTCGGCTGGTCACACTACTTCATGGGAGAGTCGAAGATCGGTTTGCCCTTTGTGGAAAAAGGACTGAAGATCCATTCCGATGCCGGAATAAGCTACGATCTTTCCGTCCATTACTTCTTTCTCGCGGCCATGCACCTGGAACTGGGCAATATGGAGACGGCTCATACACACGTCCGGGAAGCGATCAGGCTCGCGGAGAAGAATGATGAAAGGTACTATCTGGCCCTCTCCCTGCCGGTACTGGGGCGCATCCTCGGGCACACCGGTCGCGCATCTTTTAAAGAGGCCGCCGATATTGTACTCAAAGGCATTCGTCTTCTCGACGAGCTCAAGGTAATCCAGCAGGTGGCCATTGCCCATCTCTGCCTTGCCGACGTCTATGCAGGTGCGTACGAGATGGAAAACGCCGTAGAAAGTCTGAGGAAAGCCGAAGGAATCTTTGCCGATGCGCAATCAGAATACTGGCTGGAGAGAACCAGGGGATTCTTGAAGTTGCTTGGCGGCTGAATCTTTACAGTCCCGGCTATAACAGATAACCCACAGAAAGGATGCGGCAATGGGCGATGACTCAAGACTGGAGTGGGCAGAAAGGATGTGGGGATACCTTTATGAGGGAGCGGCCTCTTTCGAAGAAGGCTATCTCAAAGGTAAAGAAGCCGGCAATAAGCTGGAGTACGTTGTCACCACACAGATAGCTGATCTGGATGCTCTGCTTGCCGGGCCGGACACAGGTCCAGGCGCTCGCCACGTGCCTATGACCGGTCACGTTTCATGCCCCATGATTTTTGGTCAAAACATCGCATTACAGAAAGGAGCAACCTTCGGCCTTTACTTTAGGGACCAGCAGACGAATGAGCGGCGCATGTCGTACGACTTCCAGGTCATCGGACCGAATGGTACCACGTACACGTTTTCGGGATACAAACGGATAGTTCATGACCCGGGGACGTTTGATATATTGCAGGATCACACCACGCTTTACGCCACCCTGCAATGGCAAGAAGGCAGCGAGAATAAAACCGCACGGGGCATAATCTACTTCCATCCGATACCTGACCTCCCGCCCATGCTCCTCTCTATGCTACTTCCGGGCAGCGAGAGCCTGCTCGGGGTCATCAGCGCTGCTGCACACCTAAAGGACAGGTTGATAACCATCGTCCGTTTCTTCTTATTCGTCTCCAGAGAAGCATCTCAAGAATACCTGAAGAATATCATCCCCTCCATCTACGAGGCTGAGTATCGCAACTGGGTTTGTAAAGGAACATGCGAGAGAGAGGGTGTACAACTGGAGTTCTTTCTCTTTTCTGGAATTCATCCCAAGGGCTTTCCCTGGGGAGGAGACACGGGCTTCTCAGACATCGGCCTCATCATCCGGGAAGGAAGCGGCGACGTGCGACGCTTCGCATTATCTGACCGTACCGTGGCCAATCTCGAACTCGATTTCAATACTTCTACACAAGGCAGATATAACTACGACGGGGATATGTTTGAAGTCACGAAAGGATACCAGCTCTCTTTTGCAGATATGCGTAAGAGTCCTCTTCCTGATCATCTTCGGAAGGTGAGCGCACGCCTCGAGTTTGCATTTACGCCCCGCTTTGTAGAAAGGAAGAATGTCCCGTTCGAAGTCAGTCTCGACAGATTGAAGAAGTATCTCGAAAGTCTGACCGGTGCGAAGCAGAAGGCAGGTTTCCTTCCAGCATTCGACTGGTTGTCGGTTCTTCTCAAGACGGTCGAACAGTGGATCAAAGCCTTAAAGCCCCTTGGCTATTCCGCGGACATCTACACCCTCTCCGCCGTCAACGGAAGCCTGGCGATCGATGGCGCCACGTATAATGTCAAAGCTCAAGAGACGTTGGCAGAGGGTGAATACGGCAGGCTTTCAAGTTTTACAGTGCCGGCACTTTACTACAATTACTTCTGCGCCGTGGAGCCTGCACGCGGCGCATCCGCAAAGGGTGCATTCCGTGTGCAGATACGCTCAGGCGTACTTCGCCCGGTAGCCTCTGGCTCCCTCGCGCATTGGTTCGAGGAACCCCTCGGAAAGATGATAGGCAGCGTCGCGTACATGGACTATGAGGTCGTGAGCAACCCCGACGGGTCGCTCGTGCACGGGACGATCGAACCAAAGGAAAAAGCCGATAGCCTCATACTCCATGAGGCACCTCTACTCGAAATAAACAACAACCATTATCCCGGCCACAGGACATTCCAGCGGCGCATCGTCAGTTTGCCCGGCACCACAGAGTCGGGATCCTTAGGCATGGAAGAAAACATGAGCGTGCTCGACCTCACTTCGCAAGGCGCAGAACGTTCCACGTGCGTTGCGGCCGTCAAGAACGCAGATCGCTTTGCCGCACTGGATCAGGTTCTGGAAGCTACGGGCTTTTTCAGTGCGCTGGAAGCCGCGTACAACAAAGCCGTCGCAGAAAAGCAGAAGACGAGGGAGACGTTTTCGATCGTCATAAAACCCAATTTCAGCTTCATGTATTCCCTCACCGATATCTCCACCTTTACCGACCCGGCTCTCGTAAAATACCTGATTGCAAGGATTCGCGACAGGGGGTTTAGAAACATCACGCTGGTGGAGGCAGAGAGCACGTATGCAACTTTTTTTACTAACCGGGACGTCGAGACACTGGCCCGATATGTCGGCTATACCGGCAGCGACCATGCAATCGTCAATCTCTCCCGCGACTACGTCAGCTACACGTCACCCGCAGCCTCGGCTGCCGCGGGCAAACCAACCCGGCGGGACGTCCATCCGGTGTGGCGAGACGCTGATTTCAGGATTTCTTTCGCAAAGAACAAAACGCACGCCTACGCCTATTACACCCTGACAATCAAGAACATATATGGCGCTCTTCCACGATCAAATAAGTTCAAGGAGTATCACTGCAACAGGGAGGAATTCGGTGATGAGCCTATTTACACTCCGGCGATCGAATTAATTCAGGACTTCCCTGTCCACTTTGGTTTCATCGATGCCTATTTCAGCGCTGACGGCATCTTTGGTGTGTTCGCTGATAAAAAACCTGATTTCACCGGAACGATTATCGGCGGTGAAGACCTGGTGGCCGTTGATTGGGTAGGTGCTTCCAAAATGGGTCTTGACCCTCAACTCTCCACCTACATGCGCCTGGCGATCAAAGCCTTCGGTAAACCGGAGATCAGGCTTGTCGGTGATTATTCCCTTTATCCTGACTGGCAAAACCTGCCCGTCTTTATGCCGAAAGCGACCACGGCGCTCATGGACCGTAATTACTCCTGGGGGTTGATCATCTATGCTTCCTTCTCCATGATGGATCCCTTCTTTCAGTTCAAGTTGACGGGCAAGGGTCTCGAAGTCATCCGGCTCTTCTCTCTTCCGGTGAGAGAGGCTCTCCTGCAAGCAGTCAGCATCGGCGAGCTCAGCTGGGAGGCGCTATCCGGCCTGTTAAGCCCCCCGTCAATGAAAGACCTGCAACAGCTCCTGGATTTGCTCACCGGAGCCGCAGGAAACTCCTGACGCGGAGTAGTTACATGAGAGCCTGGAGTATAGTGCCACTCGCCATACTTTCCATGCTGCTTTCGCCCTTTTCTCTTTTTGCGAATGGGTTTGACATCTACGAGCAATCGGCAAAGGCGGTGGGACTGGGGGGCGCATTTATCGCCCAGGCCGATGATCCATCCGCTATCTTCTTCAACCCTGCGGGCATCGTCCAGCTGGAAGGCACGCAGCTCTCTGTCGGTGGTTGCGCAATACGACCCACTATGAAATTCAGATCGTACGGGAACCCTGCCATGGGAACAGCTCCCGGAGAAACCTGGACCATTAAGGATCATGTCTGGGTAATTCCAAACGCGTACCTGACTCGCAGAATCAACGACAACGTGAGCGCTGGGCTGGGCGTGTTCAGCCATTTTGGCCTTGGTGTTGAATGGCCGGGCAACTTCGAAGGCCGCTTCTCTCCTGGCAGCATAGAGTCGGTACTGACAACGGTTTCTGTGAGCCCTGTTATTTCTGTGAAGGCGTCTGAACGTTTTTCGATTGGATTCGGTCCTTACGCGCAGTATCTGAATGTCGATCTCCGCAACAAGGCTTTCATCGGCATGCCTGCGCCTCCTTTGACTGCCAACCGCAACCTCGCGCAGACAGCCGAAGCCGAGCTTAAGGGGAACGATTGGGGTTGGGGCGTTAACACGGGATTGCGTGTGAAGCTGACTGACAGGATCATATTCGGTGCAAGTTACATCAGCCGGGTAAACCACAACATTACAAATGGAACTCAAACCGTGACGAGCTCTGCAATAAACCAGGTGATCTTCCGTCAGAATTTTTCATCGAGCATCACGCTTCCGGCAAAACTGCGCACGGGGCTTGCCTGGATAAAACATCCGTGGACGGTCGAGATAGGCGCAGAGTGGACAGAGTGGTCAAGCTACAGGACGCTGCGCGCCGACTTTACAGACGGGACCTTCCTGGACAGCCGGAAGAACTGGCATAACGTCTGGATGTACCGGTTTGGCGTCCAATATACGCTGAACAAATACCTGGATCTCCGGGCAGCGTATCTTTACGATGAATCTCCCGTACCACGGACCACGCTCGATCCTCTCGTGCCCTCGGGCGACCGCAATGTCATCTGCCTCGGTGTGGGCACCCATTTCGGAAAGCTTACCGTGGACGTCGGCTATAATCATGTGTGGGATCAGAACAGAACATGGAACAATCCGTCCGGAAACGTCAATCTGGGGCCTTTCCCGTTGACACGCGTCACGGGACAATTCAGAGACGCGTACGCGGACCTTCTGGCCGTTAACGTCACCTACCGTTTCTGACGGAGGTCTCACACAGGTACATAAAGGCCGGGCGCCCTTGTAGTGCACTCTTTGCAGAATGCTTCATGAGCCGTTGTTTCAGGAACGAGCCTGCAGCGCCTTCCGTCAATCCAAGCCTCAGGCAGGGCCATTTCGGAAGGATAGCTGTCGTCCTCTTCCGGACTCCGCCCGAGAATCTCTCTGAAGTCGTGGTGGAGCAACGCGCAGCCTATGCACAGACCCGTGTGAGTATCCTGTGCCTCAGCCACAGGGCAATGGATACTTTGCATGGGTCCTCCCCGTCCTCACATGACGGATACTGATTGTTTATTTCTGGGCGTAACGTAAGTACTCATTGGGCTTTTTTCAAGATACTGCCAACTAGCGTCAGCAAGATCACTATCTCTGGGGCTCGCGTCGCCTCCACCCACTTCGTGGGTACCCGGCGGCAAAGCCGCCTGGGCCACCCCCTCTCGCTCGCCATGCTCCCTAGATAGAATCCCCCGGGCGGCGTCAAGCAGCAGAGGACCACGCTTTCAAGCGTGGGCGAATGCATGACCGGTCCGCGCGAACGCGTGCTCTGAGTAACACGCATGGAAAGTCCCACGGGTACCCGGCTTGCCCGTGGGCATCTATTGTGTACGTTGTACAGTTATAGCTCGGCTGACCTGCGCCGAAAGGATTGTAATTTCAGCAGTCCTGTACTAATCTTTAGAAGATACGACTTCGCCTCCCGGCCCGGAGACATGTACAGAGAATACTTCGGTCTGAAAGAAAAACCTTTCTCGATCGCACCCAACACTCACTACTTCTACATGAGTGAGGGCCACCGCGAGGCTCTCGCCCATCTGCTATACGGTATAAAGGGCGAGGGCGGCTTCGTGCTGCTCACGGGCGAGGTCGGAACGGGAAAGACCACGGTCTGCCGCGTGCTGCTGGAGCTGATGCCCAAGGATCTGGAAGTTGCTTTTCTTCTTAACCCTCCGGCAACTGTGGAGGAACTGCTCTCGACCGTCTGCGACGAGTTCCGCATAGGCTATCCACAGGACGCTTCAAACATCAAGAGCTTGGTCGCACACATTCACGCGTATCTTCTGGATGCCCACACCCGGGGACGCAGACCCGTTCTCATTGTCGAGGAAGCCCAGAACCTCAGTACCGAGGTGCTTGAACAGATTCGCCTGTTGACCAATCTCGAGACAAACGAGAGCAAGCTGCTGCAGATCATCATGATCGGGCAGCCCGAGCTGAGAAAGAAGCTGGCGCAGCCGGAATTGCGCCAGCTTTCGCAGAGAATCACCGCGAGGTATCACCTCGGTTCGCTGTCGAGGAAAGAGATCTCCGAATACGTGAATTTCCGTTTGACAACCGCGGGGCTGAAGCGCAGCCGCCCTCTATTCCCACCAAGGACGCTGCGAAAGCTCTACAGGCTGACCAGCGGGGTGCCCAGACTCATAAATTCCATATGCGACAGGGCACTGCTTGGAGCCTACGTCCAGGGAAAGCATGCGGTTGACGCCGGCACCCTCAAGATCGCAGCACACGAGGTGGTCGGTGACTCCGTGGCACCGATGCCCCGCTGGAGAGTGTACGAGGGAGTCGCATTCGCAGTCGCGCTGATCATCTGCGTGGGAGTTGCGGCAACATATTTGCAACGAGCAAACCTGAGAACAGCGCCCATGATGAGAGAAGAAATCAGAAGGCCCCCTGAAGAACAGCGTATCCAGGCAGACCCGGCAGAGGTGTCAGGGCCTCCACCTGTGGAGTCCATCGATTATGCCGCTATCGGCACCAAACAGGCAGCATGCGAGGCCCTCTTCAAGGTCTGGCAGATCGAATACAGAACGGACAAGAGTAAGAGTGCTTGCGAACAGGCCGAGGAGCAAGGAGTGCGATGCCAGGAAGGCAGCAAGGGGAGCATCGAGGCTCTTCGCGACAAGAACAGGCCGGCCGTGTTGCGTCTCCATGACCAAAAGGGCGTCTCGTACTACGCAGCTCTGACCGCTCTTGAGGGGGAGAGTGCGGCGTGTGTTATAGGGCATTACACAAAAACTTTCGATCTCAGTATGCTGAGACAACAATGGTCTGGAGAGTACCTCATCCTCTGGAGGGTGCCCACCGATTATAAAGGAAAGCTACGCCCCGGCCGGCGCGGACCGCTGGTGGCGTGGCTTGATAGAGAATTGGCGGTTGCCCTGGGGCGTCCGGCGCGAGTGGGTATAGATCAAGTCTATGATGAAGAAATTGTCAGAGAAGTGAAGGAGTTTCAACGCGCCCGAAAGCTGACACCGGACGGCATCGCCGGCCTCGGAACAATACTCAAGTTGACAGCGGCAGCCGGTAATGGCGAACCGGTGCTGAATCAAACCGTAGCGAGCAACTAGACGTGTCTTATATTCTTGAGGCTCTGAGAAAAGCGGAGTTGGCGGGCGGCAGGGATGGCATGCCGAGTCTCCTCTCGGGCACAGCTGCCGTGCAGAAAGGCAATCGCTTCTGGATATATCCACTCATAGCAGCTCTTTTTCTCAATGCAGGCATGATTTTCTGGTGGGGCCATCAGAACGCGCCAAGAGATGAATCTAGCGCCACACCGTATTCCATCACACGCCATCAGGTCGCGATGCAACCCGCAGAGGCACCTGCAGGAGCAAACGAATCACGAATGTCGCCTCTCACGCAAGATTCGTCGGACGCCACACGAGTGACGTCGCTGCGCCCGGCTTCCCTGCAAAAGGAAGAACAGGAAGTGCGACCGGCGGATCTTCGGAAGAAGGCCACAGCGGTCACAGACGTAAATCACCTAACCGGTGCAACAAACAAAACGGCCCCTGAACAGCGAGCAGTACGTGGTGGGAGAGTCCTCGCGTTAAGAGAGCTTCCGCCTGCAGTGAAACAGACCCTACCGGAGTTCAGGGTATCCGGCCATGCTTATGGTCCAGAGCCCTCGTCCAGGGTCGTAAGGATCAACGAGCAGATTCTCCAGGAAGGACAAAGTCTGGCCCCGGGCTTGAGAGTGGAGGAAATAACCCCTAACGGCGTCATCCTCGATCGCCAGGGTTTTCGCTTTCAGATAGGCATCAACACAGACTGACCCGAGGCTCAGGCGGCTTTGCTGCCGGAGGGGGCAACGTGAGCTCCATAAATAGATGCGCTCGTTCGTGGCTAGTTCGATTGCCGTGACAACTCGAACTGCACCAGAGCGGTTTCCGCCTCCACCAGAACGCGCCAGAGATTCTCGCTCCCTCCCAGGCCAACCTTGATCAAGAACGAGGCAATACTCAAGTCGGTGCGTGCCCGAAAGAGCTCTACCTCGTTCAGAAAGTTCTTGTCTGTCTCCTTCACGGCCGATACATAAGCCTCAAGGAAGACCTCCTCGGGTATCTCCTGGAGGATGTCAGGGTAGTCCAGCAACTGGTTGCGGAACTGCGCCAGGAAGGTGCCAACATCAAATGCCGGGGGAAGGCACATTGAGTTGTTGAAGTCTATGGCCGCTACGTACAGCGTCTCCCGTTTATTGAGATTATCCTGTCCTATGTAAATGTTTTTCGGATGGTAATCGCCGTGCCCCTGGATCAAGGCCTCGGGGTGATCCCCGTACAGGGCAATCTCCGCTTCGTGCACTGCCTCCATGGTCTCCCGGGCTCTCCGTGTGTGGGGGTGCTGGATCTTCTCAAAACGTTCTATATACCTGGCCAGGCGTACCTCTTCTCTCTCCAGAAATTCGGCGCGTGGAGTGATCGTGAGTCTTTGGCTGTGGAGGCGGGCGAGCCACTCTGCTGACAGCCGGATAAACAGCCTTGCGTCCTCCCTGTCGGTAAGGACCACTTTTTCAAAGAGTGAACTACCGCGCAGTCCCTGCTCGATCACAGTCATGCTTTCCAGGTCGTGCTCAATTGCCCTTGGTACCCGGTACTTTCCGCTGCCGAAGCCATGACGTGCAATCTCTTCCATTATGCGAAAGGCTCTCTCCGCGGACTGCCACTTCTCGTTGCTGTCAAACTCCCTGATAATGATTCGTTCCCTGGTTTCGTCATGCCCCTTCGTTCCGATGGTAATCTCTTGGACCCGGACATTCGAACCTGCCCTCGGAATCTCTTTGACAAAGGGCCGGCACCGTCCCTTCTTGATCTCTACGGCTAAATCCGCCACGGTCCGCACGGGATGGTCGAACATGGTTGGATACACCCCCGCATATGTCACACCGTGGCTGTCCGTTCCCGCAATAGCCGTGAACCTGTACCGATGCCAGTCTCTCAGACCCCTGGTATTCTCCGCAACCGAGTGGTTAGAGCTGAAGATTTCCACCCCATCAAAAAGCGCTCCCAGTAGCACATCCTGGGCGGGCTTCTTCCCGTGCCGGTATGGATGTGCAAGGACCAGCGCCGCCTGCGGATAGTTCGCCCTGATGTCGGCGGCGGGCGTCCCCCTGGGAATGACCTCTGTGGCTCCATACACGAGCAGATCGCCTGCATCAGAAGTGGAGGTCTCCTGACCCGACAGAATAAGAAAATAGTCCGGCACTCCCGTCTCCACCTTGAGGGCCATTAAATCTTCCTCGGACCACAAGAAATGATGATCAGTAATGACGGCCCCCTGCAGCCCCCTCCTATATGTCTGCTTGATCAATTGTTTCGCGCGTGCGTTGCTGCACGGGGAGTGCTCGGCTGTGTGGCAGTGCATTTCCAATAACATCGTTAAAATCTAATATTGCGGCTGCAGCAATGCAACTCATGCAGCAACACCCTTTCCGTGATCTTGATGGTTATGGGGCTGGCATCGAGGTGAACGGGTACGATAGTGCCGTAGACAAAAGGGGCGGTCGGTATACTCAACACATAGGGGAGCGATCGTCGATATTCAGAACTTCCTTGGTCCTCTTCTGCAGTTCTGAAACAGCGAGAAACGCTTCTTTGAGCAACTGTTTCTGTTTCGTTGAAAGAAGTGCCGGGTCCAGATAGTTGCTCGGTTCCCTACCCTGCTCCCGGTCGCTCAGATTATTCTTAATCCTCAAGGTAAGAAATGTCTCAAAAGCCTGTTCGAGAAACTCGGCGGCGTCAGTTGAAAGAATCGCTCTCGACGCGAGGGCAGATGTCCTCGCGAGGGTGTTTGTTTCGCTCACTCTCTCCTGCCACGCCATGAGCTTGAGGCACGTGACCAGCGGAACAAGGCCGAACGTCTTGATGTTCACCCTGTTCTTGTGCTGACCGTTCTTTTCTACTATAAAGTGCTTGAAGAAGCCGAGCGGAATAGGAACCTCGACAATATACCGCGCGAGCGCTCTTATGAAGAGAGTGTGCGAACCGATAAGAGAGAAAATGTGATCCCGCAGTTCCTTTTCAAGTTCCCGATCTCCCGCATTGCTCCTGAAATCGAGGAACACGAAGGCGTCCATGGCCTCTTTAGAGTCGAAACTTGAGCGCAGCACCCAATCGGATGTTTTTTTCTTCCATACGTCCAGAGTTCCTCGATACTTCTGATTTGTTGCCATTACCAGACCCTTGCACAACGGAAACCCGGCTTCAGCCAACCCTTGAACCACACAGTCGGAAAACCTCGAAAAATAGTCTTCAACACTTCCGGATGAGGGGCCGCGGTAAATTAGCGCATTGTCCTGGTCTGTCAACAGGGTCTGCTCTTTCCTTCCCTCACTCCCCAGCCCCAGCCACGCATAGGAGCAGGGGGGTTCTCCACAAAATTCCTCTGCCAGTTTGACAACCCGTTTGACAATCCTGTCATTCAACTCGCTCACGATCCTGCACGCCTCCGACGCAAGCGCGCCGTCGCGCATCAGCCCTTTCAGCACCTCTTCCACGTCTTTCCTGCACAGGCTCAGTTCTGCGGCAGATCGGCTGTTGTCGATATTTCTCAACAGCGAGAGGGTCTCCAATCCCCTGAACTTCAGGAGATCGAGACCGGATAGCAGACCTCTCGCCTTACCATGTTCGAGCACAACCAACCTGTCCGCCTTTTGTTGCACCATCTCATGAAAGGCATCGAAAAAGTAACTCTCCCCGTCAATTGAACCGAACTGGCGGCTCATAAGGGTACCCACGTTCTCTTCCGGGCTGACATGTCGTATTAGCAGGCCCTCAAGCAGCTCCCGCATCCCGACAATACCCTTAGGGAATTTTTTTTCGTCGATGACAACAAGTGAAGAGCGATTTCCGTTGATAAGTCTCAGTCCAGCTTCCCGGACGGACGTCTGCTCGTTACAAGAAAGGGAACTGCCCGAGGGCATCATCTCCGCTATCCGTTTCCGGAAGAGGAACGGCTCGATCCGATTGACGCCAATGTTGCCGGAAAGACACTCCCGGTAGACCGACTTCATTCTTCGCGTGAGAAGCTGACTGAAAAATCTGTAGAAGAAGGGATCGCTCCGGACCATCGGCAGAAAGCTCGCTTCCGGTTGCGCCAGACATACCGTCTCTTCCAAGGCTTCTACGTTAGCAGCAGTAGGTTCGCGGTTCAAAAGTGACATTTCGCCGAAGCAATCGCCTTCGCCCAGAAAGCCGAGCAGGCTTTCCCTTTCCTCTTCGTAGAGATAGACTTTGACAAAGCCTGTGCAGAGGATAAAGAAGCTGCTGCCGCGCTTCCCTTGCTCGATTATGAGTGAGCCGCGCCGGAATTCCCTCCACTCCATGCCTTGAGCAAGCCCTTCCAGTTGCTCCCTCGGAAGTGATTCGAAAGGCACCACACGTTGGAGAAAGGCGAGTTTCGAGAGTTTTTGTTCGGTCTCTTCCGGAGTGATGAGGCACCTCCACCGGGGTTCACGCAACTACGAGAATTAACCTACCCGCTGCGGAAATAAAGCCTCGTCGTCAGCTTTCTGCCTTTTGTTCACCACGCTGTTCTGGATAAGGCGGGCGGTCCAGCCCGCAAAAACAGAGCCGGTGAGCTGCCCTTACCAGTAGTTTATCCCTGCCTTCCTCTTCCAGTCGGGCTCAAACTCATCCTCAAAGTAATTCTCAAGTTTCTCCAGAAGACGTTTCCAGCCCGTCTTGTATTCTTGCGTGAGAATGTCTTCTAGAAAAGGCATTATCTCGCCAAGTTTGTCCTTGGGCAGATAGGCCCGCGCCCCGAGATCGTGGGATTTCTTGAGGGCTTCAGGACTCAGAGCGTGGGCGGTGAGCATACCCACCTTAAGGTTTTTCTTCACGGCCAGTTCGAGAAGGTCGAAACCCCGCACGCCCATGATATCGAGAATTACAATATCGTAAACGTTTGCATTTATTAATTCGGCTCCTTTTTCGTACGTGGTTGCTTTGTCCAACTGACAGCTGGGGCAGGCATCTTTGATCTCCTGCTCCAGCACGGCCAACACATCGGATTCATCATCCACAGCCAAAATTCTTTTGCCCTCCAAAACCGACGCCGTCATGATACGTCCTCCTTTTGGTTAATCAATTCCATAGCAGGGATTCGTACGGTGAAACAGATATTGAACCCCCTCCCGCTTGAGACAGAGATCTGCCCCTGCATATGCTCTACAAGGGCTTTGACACAAAAGAGCCCAAGACCTGCACCTGGCGTGTCCTTCATCTGGTTTCTTTCGAGTCGGGAAAACCTCTTGAACAGCGCCTGCCGCTCTCCTTCGGAAATGACAGGACCGTCATTTGAAACGCTCACAACCAGATCGTTCTCGCCGCTCACCGATAGGTCCATTTTCTCCTTTCGATACTTCAGTGCATTGCTGACAAGGTTCCGTACTATATGTAGCACCTTTCGGCGATCGTGACAGAAAGACGCACGTGCGTGGGAGTCCGATATCGACAAAGAAATGCCATTCCGCTCGAGAATTTTGTCAGCGTCCGAGTCCGATTGAGCGCGAGACAGCTCATCTCCCAGTGCCGGGTTGACGAACTCCAGCCCTTCTATCAGCGCTTCTCTGATCAACTCCGGCATGGTGAAAAGTTCGCATTTGAACACACTTTCCTCAGCACGGGCGACCTCCATGATATCCTGCACAAGACCCCTGGCTTTTTGGGTATTCCTTTTTATACGTTCGAGGCACTCCCGTTGCAGCCGGTTCAGATCGCCATACCTTTCCGGTTTGCCAAGGAGGCTGCTTACCGTTGTTGCAACCACGGCCAGTGGTCCCACCAGGTCGTGCACCAGAAGATCGTAAAGATAGTCTTTTTCGTCCATGCAGTTACCTCAATGCGCTCGCCGGTTCCGAAAACTCAGATCCAGGCGGAAAAGTCAGCGTAAACATGCTTCCACCCGATAGCCTGCAGTCGTCGGCAGTCCTGCAGCTTCCGCACAATGAAACATCTCCAGGGCACAGCTCTTGGTCGACAGGAATAGATCGACACCGCGAACTCTCTGCCGAAATAGAAAAACCAAACCGCTCCGCATAAAGCTTTGCTCTCAGCAAATCAAGCCCCTTGCCCCCTGCCCCAAACTCGTAAGGTCTTTTTGAGGAGTAGAGTTCGGTCTCTCGAGCAGGGAGAAATCCATCAAACAGGGACACTTTGTTTTCGTCAGTAATACCTATACCATAGTCCTGGACGTGGATGTAAATTTTCCCTTCCTCGCATCCGAAAAGGATTTCGATGTTACTGCCATCGGGTGTATTCTCAAACGCATTGCGCACAAGCCCGTCGAGAACCTCGGTCAGGGCCCGCAGATTCATTGAGAGTTTTAACGTATAGTCCCCTCTTATCGCCAGGTCGATCTTTCTATGAGGGGCCCTGGCTGCCGCAATTCTCAGGATCCGTTCCACAAGAGGTCGTAGCCGGATCGGTCTGAAGCGCTTATCGCCGGCGACGAGGTGCACACCAGCCCAATTCTTCACTGCTTGCCAGTGTTGGCGCATCTCCTCCGTCATTTCGCAGTAAGCGGGTGCTTCTTCCTCAATGTGCACCATCTTTTCGACGAAAGAAGCCGCCTCCGCTTCAAGAGACATCCGGAAGATATCACGCGTTTCTTTCTGGATTTCCGACAATCGCCTCACGTGCCGTTCCAGCGAGTCCATGAACGTCTGCCAATCCGCGTCCTGAACTGATCGTAAGCGCTGTTTGAGAAGCCTGACATTCCCCTGTATCACAGCAATGGGCGTTTTCAGTTCGTGGGAGACATGGTGAATCACCTTCGTCTTGATACGGTCGAGCCTCTCCAGTTCCCGCCTCGATTGTTCCAGCGCGTCGATGCGCGCCTTCTGCAGCTGTCCCATCTCAATGAAAACCGCTGCCTGATTGATAAACATCCGCAGCAACACTTTATCCTCTTCGGTAAAAGCTCCCTTCTTCTTATTAAGCGCCTGCGCCACTCCCAGAGGTCGAGCATCCCTGCTGTAAAAAGGCATCGAGAGAAGGGTCTTGGTTCGGTAGCCGGTGCGCACCTCAACCTCTCGATTCAAACGCGGGTCCGCGTATGCATTATCCAGATGGATGATTTCGCCCGTCCGCAGGCAGTGTCCGGCGATGCCGGAATTAGCGGGAATCCTGATCTCCCTGGTTCCCATGCCCAGAGCGACTGTCGTAAAGAGTTCATCCCTTGCGACGTCGTGTAAGAATATGCTGAAGCGATCGGCTTCCATGACCTCTGTCGCCTTCTTTGCGATCTGAAGCAACATTTCGTCAAGCTGGAGGTCGAGGCCTATGAGGTGGCCGAGTTGAAGAAGAGAACGGAGTTTACGGTCCGGATCGCCTGGAGCAGTAGCGTCGCAAGGCGTATCGCCGTAAGAGTTCACCGGTACACTCCTCTTTCACGCCCTGCTCTCTACAACCGGGCGCCTTTTGGATCAGTGTGTCTTTTAATCTTAAGAGAAAATGTTTCGATGGTCAAGCGAAAGGACGCACCTGTGGCGGACGCATGCCGGCCATTGCCTGATTCTGCTACTTCTGAGGTTGGGCCTGCCCTATTTCCGCGCACACGAGTTCGCGAAGCATCTTTGTGCTTGGAGCATTGTCGAGGATGGTCCAGTCCGGATGAGGATACTCGTAACCTGCAATCTTACTGCCCTTCTTGAAATGAGCGAGGCTGAGACACCTTCCCTCGGGCCTATCGCATCTGAACTCCCATGTGGATACTGTGTACTCCTGACTGATGTCTTTATCGGCACCCCCGAGTTCCTTGGATAACTCCTGAAGACTGACAAGGAATTGGCCCTTCGTAGGGGCATACTTTACAGAAACCCTGACAATGTCATCAGATACTCGTTCAATCGCCTTTCTGTCTATGTAGTAGACCTCATTGTTTTGCCCGTTCACCACTCTATCCCAATGTGCTGCAGGCGGAGATTCCCTCCGGTCTTTACACGCACCGAACATGAGTACCAGAACACAGATCATGGTGGTGCATGCGACCACAGACAAGAATGAGCCTCTGCAACTCTTCGCGCTCAGCCACACCAAACGACCAAGCGCGCCCTTCAAAGTTCGCTTTTCTGAATGCAAATGAGGCTCTCCCGTTCCGAGTTTGTCAATCGAGAAGCTTGCTTTCTTTAATGCCATAATAGATCACATAGAGCCACGAGAGAATTCCATGCATAATAGCCATCGAAATAGTCTTATGGACGCTCCAGGATATGCAGATGGCCAAATTGCAGCCGAACAGGATCACTATCTTTATGAGGTTCATGGGTCACCCTTTCTGAGGCATTACGCAATCATGCGCACTCCTCGTTGACTGGCCCGTCCACATCACAAGGATCGGGCTCATTCATCCTCTTGACCGACCGCTTTCCCGGGGAGAGCCCTTTCCATCCCTCCCGCTGCATGATATACTGGGAAATGCTCCTGCGTCATCTTGTAAGAATAGCATTTCCTGTGCCACTGGCAGCCGCTACAGCGCTCCTCGTCGCCACGATCCTCAGCTTCCCCGGGCACACCGCAAGCACGAGCGCCGTTCGCTTCCACAAAGTAACCTTCCTGACTGCAAAAGCCTCGATCGAAGCAGAAGTGGCAGACACCGACCAACTGCGCGCCAGGGGACTCATGTTCCGGACCCGCCTGGACAAAAACAGGGGGATGATCTTCTACTTCGAGCATACAGGCTTTCACTCGTTTTACATGTATAACACACGTATCCCATTATGTGTCATTTTTTTGAATGAGGGTCTGAAGATTGTCGACGTCCAGGAGATGTCTCCTTGTCTGGAAACAAACCCTTCCGCCTGTCCTGTGTACACACCTGCTGCGGCGTGTAAATACGCCATAGAGGTAAACCCGGAGTTCGTGCGGTCTTATGGCATCAAAACGGGTAGCCTGGTGAGAATTCAGAAGTAAGCGCCGGCTCCTTGCTTACATCGGTGCCAATGCCCGCCTTCTGCAGTCCTTTGAATGGAACATCTGCGTGGGACTCTTCCGGACGAAGACCGTACCGCACTGGCAGACGGATTCACCGTAGGTACGTCCTTTGAGCCTCCCGACATGGATGTGCAGCATTTTCATGCAGTTTTCGCAGTACCCGAGCTCGTTCTCCTCGCCCATATCGTTCCCGCATCTCGCACACACCAGGGAGCCCCACCTCTTCGGGTAATCGACATAGAGCCGATTGCCACATATCCAACACTTGTACACCTTGACGTCAAAATAACTGTCATCCATCATGTGTCCGAATCCACATTTCTCACATATCATGGGACCTCCTCTTTAGTGGTTTCTTCTTAAGGGACGCATATTTACGCTGTTTAAGGCCAATTGTGCTCGACCCGGCCGATCCTTTTACCACATGGAACATCTGCAAAAAATGCGCCACGATTTTATGCAATCAGTTACGTCCAGAGCCGCTTGGAAGTTGCAACAACAAAGGCTCTGCACCGATTCCTTCCGGCAAGAGATCTCCGTGTAAACACAGAAGGCTGTAACGAGCATCCGGGAGAAAAACACGTGGTCAGTAATTCTCCCCTTAAGTTTAGGGAAAAAAGTCCGATCAACTAGAATAAGCGAAGCAAATGCACATTCTGATCCACATAGGCAACACACTCATCTCGGAGGCTATCAGGCAACTGCTCACAAAGAATGGCTATGACGACGTGATGGTTCATGGCCAGGACAGTAACAACGGTTTTGTGCCCGAAGTGGTTCTGACAGACATTTCCACAATCAGCGAAAAGCTGATAGCAGGTTATCCCAATGCAAAGATTCTCCTCATGGACACCGGTGTCGAAAAAGAGAGAATAATCACGACCCTTCTTTCGTACAAGATTCATGGAATACTTTCAACGGACACTGAGTTCCCTCTACTCAAAAAAGCCCTTCAAGTGGTCAGCCAGGGACAGGTGTGGATCGATAACAGCACTGTAAAGACGTTTCTCCACGATTCCGGCATTGTCTCAAAAGCGGGAAAAATAAACGGCATCACTTCCAGGGAAAAAGAGATCATCGAGTATGTATGCCAGGGTTACACCAACAAAGAAATCGCGAACAAACTCGCCCTCAGCGAGCATACGGTTAAAGCTCACCTCAACAGGATTTTCAAAAAGTTCAACGCCACGAGCCGTTCGAAACTTATCACACTCGTGATGAACAGCAAGTAGGGCGCCGCCACACCTGCACCTGCCGCTTTCCCCCTTATTCCAGCTATCTGGCAGATTTCTTGCAAACCCGGCTGGTTGAACGTTGCGCTGGAGGTGCATTGCGTGAATTTGCCCATCTTTTCCTGTGGAGAGCTGACGTGAGCACAGGACGCAGGATCGTCACGCGACCAAGAGATAAAGGATTCACTCTTCTCGAGATCCTCCTTGCCATCGCTTTGAGTGCGCTCCTGCTCGTCACCGTCTATTCGACCTACTTCTCTATAGCGAGATCCATCGACGCAACGCTGGGAACACAGGAACTCCTGGAAACCGGACGCATAGTGCTCGAAATGATAAAGAGAGACATCAGAGGAATCTCGGGGCTGCGCTTCCCTTTTGTCAGCACCCAGGATGAAATCAACGGAAAACTTGTTGCGAGCGTGGTCTTTGTTACGTCGACGCCGAGTTCCACCAATCCGTTCAGGTGGAATAAAGTCGGCTACACACTGATTCAGGACCGCCAAGGGCAATGGGTTTTTATAAAGAAAGCAGCCAAAAATCCGGATGATGACCTCGATAGGCGCGCCGCATCAAGGCCAAGGCAGACATAAAGACCATCGAAAGCGCGCTGAAACTTTATAAGATCGATACCGGCACCTACCCCACGACCGAGCAGGGTCTGGAGGCGCTTATCAGAAAACCGGATACGGCCCCGGTGC